>NVRM01000137.1 GCA_002400885.1 Flavobacteriaceae bacterium | reverse complement strand
GTTTTATCTGCTATATTGTACAAGAATAAATCGGTATTGGTACTTTCCGCATATTCCTTTCCAAACTTCTTTTTACATACATATACAATCTCTTTCCCATTTGGATTCCATATATAATCTTCCGACCCTCCAAAAGGCTTGGTAGGAGATTCATATTTTTCTCCTTTTAATAAATCGATGCCTTCATCAAATCCTATGGCCGTAAGTTTTTGCAAAAAAACATGGTCAAATTTCCCGTCTTCCCAAGTATCCCAATGGCGATAATTTAAATTATCATAAATCAGGGCTTGTGACTCCTTTAAATCTGGATATAAATCACTTCCGGTTACATTTAATAATTTCACTTCTTTAGAAGATAATTTATACTGACCGTCTGCAGAAATATTATCATCCAATAAATAGTCCTTAGCTTCGGCTATTTTAATAGCACTACCTCCGTTTACGGGTATTTTAAAATATTCCTTTTCGCCTTTGTTGGCAGCCACATTATAGGTTTTAACACTATAAATTATATAGTTGTTATCTGTACTTATTCCCATTGCGCTCACTCTACCGAGTTCGATTAAGCGTTCTGGTGTCATATTGGTTTGAGCTGTCAAGGTCATAGCTAATAATAAAAAAATGGATACTAGGGTTGTTCTCATCTGTTTGATTTTTAAAACTCAAATTTAAGAGAAAAATACTGACTAGTTATTGAAAAATAGAAAATAAGTTTACTTTCGCCTAAAACGACATAACTATGGATAAATTTACACTTATAATTGGATTGATTTTTGGTGCACTTGCTGTAATTTTCGGTGCATTTGGAGCCCATTATTTAAAATCAAAATTAACTCCACAAGCCCTACAAAGCTTTGAAACAGGGGTTAAATATCAATTTTATCATGCCTTATTCTTATTAATTATAGGATTTAACGCCACCGCCATTGGAGAAAACATCCATCTTATTTCAATCATAACTGCCCTAGGAGTTCTACTGTTCTCTTTTAGTATTTACGGATTGGTATTGAGCGATATGAATGGAAAAAAAATAAAATTACTAGGTCCTATAACTCCATTAGGAGGCTTGTGTTTAATCGCCGGCTGGGGAATCCTACTTTTAACAATTGCTGGTATTGTATAGTTTTCTATATCAATAGGACAAAACCATTTACTACTGTAGCCGTATAAGACATTGCTTGTAAGGATTAAAACCATCGTCAATACTCCAAAGTTAGCATTGCATTGTACGCACTACTATATCAATAAAACACCTACACAAAAAAGCAATTTAGTTTCCTAAATTGCTTTTTTGTATTGTATATTATGTGGCAAGAAGACTTTCGTTAAAATAACTTTGCCTGATTGTCATCCTCTGAAACATCTTCGATCGTTACTTCTATTTCCTCTGGCTCAGGAGGTGTATAAGGTAAAGAATCCAATGCGTTTACCGTTTTAATTTTATCCTCGGTTAGCTGGTTCCCTAAAGCTTTAATCCCCTTGACGGAAATAAATTCCTCGAAATTAATATCCATTTTATCTAAACTTCTCTTAGAGAAAATCACTTCTGCCATCGGTCTATAATCTGTTAGTACAATTTGCACCACCGATTTTTCATGCTCTCCTATAAACGATTCTTCTTTTCCTACGTTTTCAATTAAAAAACGTTTGACATAGTAACGTGCTTTCTCCGCATCCAAATAGACTACCGAAATCGGTTTTGTTGGCATCCATTTTTCTAGAACTATCATATCATTTGGAAAATGCATCGTCAACTCAGGTTTCACAGCTTTAGCCGTTCCTTTTTGCGTCACGAGCAACAGCCTGTCTCCCGCAGTAAACTCCCCTAATAACTCTCCTCTACCATCTACATTTAAACGAGACACTGTATCGTCAAACCAAATTTTTCGAGGCTTAAGCGTAGACATTCCTTCGTGCTTCATTTCTATTTTACGGATTGGATGTTTGGAAACTAAATTTCCTTTCACACCTCTTCCCTTAATTAAAAGTTCAGAAAAATCAATTTCCCATTTAATCTTTTTCAAGCCTGCTATCGCTTTTAAATGGAGTGTAATCACTTCCGCTTCTCCATTTGGATTTGGGGTGAAATAATGAACAATGGAAGCTTTATTCCCATTGGTCAGGTCATAACTTTTATCTCGGGTAACCCCTGTAACCGCAAAACGTTTCATATAACTTGGTCCATTACGTCCATCTCTGTAAATCATATTGTAAATGGTCCGTTTATCGTTTTTCTTAAAGATCGCAATGTGCATGATATTTTTCCCTACAAAGGTTTTAGCATCCACCTTTGTGATCATCATTGTCCCGTCTTTTTTAAAGATGATAACATCATCTATATCCGAACAGTCATCCACAAATTCTTCTTTCTTAAGCGAAGTTCCAATAAATCCTTCTTCCCTATTTACGTACAACTTAGCATTACGCATCACTACTTTTGTAGCTATAATATCATCAAATAAACGAATTTCTGTTTTGCGTTCTTTTCCTTTTCCAAAAGTCTTTCTTAAGTCTTTAAAATAGTCAATTGCAAAATCAATTAAATGCGCTAAATGGTGTAAGACTTCTTCTATTTTTTCTTCTAAAGCGGCAATCAATTGTTTTGCTTTATCAATATCAAACTTAGAAATTTTCTTTATTCTAATCTCTGTAAGCCTCACAATATCTTCTTCTGTTACCGCACGTTTCAAGTGCTTCACATGTGGTTCTAAACCTTTATCTATCGCTTTAATTACACCTTTCCATGTGGTGACCTCTTCAATGTCACGGTAAATACGATTTTCTATAAAAATACGCTCCAAGGAAGCAAAATGCCATTGTTCTTGTAATTCCTCTAATTGAATATCCAACTCCCACTTTAACAAGGTAACAGTATGTTCTGTAGAGCGTTTTAATATTTCGCTCACCCCAATAAAAATAGGTTTATTATCCTCAATAATACAGGACAATGGTGAAATAGAATTCTCACAAGTAGTAAATGCAAATAAGGCATCTATGGTTTTATCTGGAGAAATCCCTGAAGGCAGATGAATTAATATCTCCACTTCTGCAGCGGTATTATCTTCTATCTTTTTAATCTTCAACTTTCCTTTTTCATTGGCTTTTAACACCGATTCAATCAAGGAAGTAGTGGTGGTTCCAAATGGAATTTCACGAATCGCCAGTGTTTTTTTATCCAACTGCTCTATCCTACCACGACAGCGAATTTTCCCGCCTCGTAAGCCATCATTATAGCCACTTACGTCCGCAATTCCACCCGTAATAAAATCAGGAACAATCGTAAATGGACGTCCTTTTAATATTTTAATAGAAGCATCTATCAGCTCATTAAAGTTATGCGGTAATATTTTTGTAGACAAGCCTACGGCAATTCCTTCCGCACCTTGTGCTAACAATAAAGGGAATTTTACAGGTAAATCTATCGGTTCTCTTTTACGTCCGTCATAGGACATTTGCCAATGAGTTGTTTTTGGATTGAACAGTACATGTGAGGCAAATTTAGACAAACGTGCCTCAATATATCTGGAAGCTGCCGCGCGATCTCCGGTGTAAATATTACCCCAGTTCCCTTGCATATCTATCAGGAGTTCCTTTTGAGCAATCTGCACCATCGCATCGGCAATCGAAGTATCACCATGTGGATGATACTGCATGGTATGCCCCACAATATTGGCTACTTTAGTATAACGTCCATCATCCAATTCTTTCATGGAATGCATGATTCTACGCTGCACTGGTTTTAAACCATCGTCAATAGCGGGAACTGCACGTTCTAAAATTACATAAGAGGCATAGTCTAGGAACCATTCCTTAAACATCCCTGTAACTTTAGTGATGGTCTCTTGATTTTCGAAATTATCTTGGTGTTCTGGATTTTCTAAATTTTCGTCTTGCATGTTATTCTTCTGCTATATCAAGTTCCACTTTTAAATTATTGATGATAAATTTCTGTCTGTCTGGTGTGTTTTTTCCCATATAGAATTCTAACATTTTCTCTATTGACATTTCCTTGTCTAACATGACTGGTTCTAATCGAATGTTTTCTCCAATAAAATGCACAAACTCATCTGGAGAGATTTCCCCAAGCCCCTTAAATCGGGTGATTTCTGGTTTTCCTCTCAGTTTTTTTATGGCTTCTTTACGTTCTTTATCCGAATAACAATAGTAGGTATCCTTTTTATTTCGAACACGAAACAAAGGGGTTTCTAAAATATACAAGTGCCCTTCTTTTATCAATTCTGGGAAAAACTGTAGAAAAAAGGTGATGATCAACAATCTAATGTGCATTCCATCCACATCGGCATCGGTCGCTATAATAATATTGTTATAGCGTAAATCTTCCAAGCTATCTTCTATATTTAACGCCGCTTGTAATAAATTGAACTCTTCGTTTTCGTACACGATCTTCTTACTCATATTGTAAGAATTTAATGGTTTTCCACGCAGACTAAATACTGCTTGTGTATTCACATTTCGAGACTTCGTAATGGAACCACTGGCCGAATCTCCCTCGGTAATAAACAACGAACTATCCAGCCTGTTATCTTTCTTTAAATCACCTAAATGTACCCGGCAATCTCTTAATTTTTTATTGTGTAAATTCGATTTTTTAGCACGTTCTCTTGCTAACTTTCGAATTCCAGAAAGGTCTTTTCTTTCCTTTTCTGCTTGTAATATTTTTCGTTGAATCTTATCTGCAGTATCTGGGTTTTTATGCAGGTAATTATCCAATCTTGTCTTTACAAAATCGTTGATAAACGTACGTACTGTAGGCAAACCATCCCCCATCTCGGTAGACCCTAATTTGGTTTTAGTCTGACTTTCAAAAATAGGCTCCATCACTTTTATACTGATGGCTGTTACTATGGATTTACGCACATCCGAAGCGTCGTAATTCTTTCCGAAAAAGTCCCTAATAGTTTTTACAATAGCTTCGCGATACGCACTCTGATGGGTTCCCCCTTGCGTGGTATGCTGCCCGTTCACAAAAGAATGAAATTCCTCGCTGTATTGGGCCTTACTATATGTTAAAGCTATTTCTATATCTTCTGCTTCCAAATGTACAATAGGAAACAGCATAAATTCTTCGGCGATGTTTTCTTCCAATAGATCTTTCAATCCATTTTCAGAAAAATATTTTTCACCATTAAAAACAATCGTCAATCCCCTGTTGAGGTAGACATAGTTTTTAATCATTTTAATAATGTATTCCTTTCTAAATTTAAAGGTTGGAAAAACAGTATCGTCTGGCCTAAAAACAATTTTAGTTCCCTTGCGTTGTGTCGAATCTTGATTGTCTTCCTTGGTGAGTAACTCTCCACGTTCAAATTCTGCCGACGCCGTTTTCCCATCACGGAATGACTGTACCTTAAAATACGAAGACAAGGCATTTACCGCCTTGGTACCAACTCCATTCAATCCCACAGACTTTTTAAAGGCCTTAGAATCGTATTTACCTCCGGTATTCATTTTGGACACTACATCCACTACTTTTCCCAAAGGAATACCACGTCCGTAATCACGTACCGTAACACTACCGTCTTTTACAGATACCTCGATAGTTTTACCAGCCCCCATCACAAATTCATCAATAGAATTGTCCAGGACCTCTTTTATTAGAATGTAAATACCGTCATCAGGCGATGTTCCATCACCTAATTTCCCAATATACATTCCAGGTCTTAAACGAATATGTTCTTTCCAATCGAGGGACCGAATGTTATCTTCGGTATATGCTGCTTGTTTTGCCATCTAGTTCACTAAAAAATCTTGTCCAAATTCAAAAATACTATTTACCTGCTAAATATAAAAAAAAGCAGCACTAAATAGTTATTAACAGTGATAAACTGTTCATAAAGCTACAAAAAAAGGCAAAAAGGTGCACTTAGAGTTTGGTAGAAAAAAAAGAGGGTACAAAAGTAAAAAATAGAGACGTGTCGGCAGGTAGAACATAAATTGTAGATAGGCACAAAAAAAAGCCGTTTAAAAAAAACGGCTTTTAAAATATTGTTATAAAAAATACTATACGTTAAAACGGAAATGCATTACATCACCATCTTTTACAATATATTCTTTTCCTTCTACTTTCATTTTACCAGCTTCTTTTACCTTGGCTTCTGTTTCATACGTTACAAAGTCTTCGTATGCGATTACCTCTGCACGAATAAATCCTTTTTCAAAATCCGTATGAATAACACCTGCTGCTTGAGGAGCAGTATCCCCAACATTGATAGTCCAGGCTCTTACTTCTTTTACACCCGCAGTAAAATACGTTTGTAAGTTCAATAATTTATACGCAGACCTAATTAAAACAGAGGCTCCTGGCTCAGACAATCCTATGTCTTCTAAAAACATTTGACGTTCCTCATAAGACTCTAATTCTGTAATATCAGCCTCTGTACCAACTGCTAAGATAATTACTTCCGCATTTTCATCTTTTACAGCTTCCTTGATAGCAGTTACATAATCATTCCCATTTACTGCAGATTTTTCATCTACATTACACACATACAATACCGGCTTGTCTGTAATTAACTGTAATGGAGCAATATATTCTTCGCGTTCTTTATCTGTCAATTCAATAGCTCTTACAGATATTGAAGATTCTAAACTAGTTTTTACTTTAAGCAACGCAACTTCTTCCGCTTGCGCTTCCTTATTTCCTGTTCTTGAAGCACGTTTAACTTTCTCCAATTTTTTCTCAACCGTATCTAAATCTTTCAATTGCAATTCGATATCGATAGTTTCTTTATCTCTAACAGGATCTATAGTTGTATCAACATGGATAATGTTATCATTATCAAAACAACGAATAACATGGATGATAGCATCAGTCTCACGGATATTTCCCAAAAATTGATTTCCCAATCCTTCTCCTTTACTTGCTCCTTTTACCAATCCAGCGATATCTACAATATCTACTGTTGCAGGCAATACACGCTCTGGGTTCACCAACTCTTCTAGTTTCTCCAAACGAGGGTCTGGAACGTTCACTACCCCAATATTTGGTTCGATAGTACAAAACGGGAAATTTGCACTTTGTGCCTTTGCGTTTGATAAACAATTAAACAATGTTGATTTTCCAACATTTGGTAATCCTACAATACCTGCCTTCATAAATAAATTTTTTTGCGGTGCAAATATAGCGTTTTCAAAACTATTAACCCAATAAGTTTTTTTTCATAAAAATAATGACTTTATATCTTCCAAAAGCACTTTTTAAAAGAAAGTAAATATCATACAATCAGTCGTGTGTGTGCTTCTTAACTAGTAACATTGGTTAAATCCACAGGTTTATATTATTCTAATATTCACTACCTTACACTATAATTATTAACAAAAAATATCATGAAAAAGACACTATTTTCATCGTTAATACTAGTTTTTATTACAACTATTACAATAAGTCAAAACAAAATAACAGGTATTGTTACCAACCACCTAGGCGAAATTCTTCCAGGGGCTAGTATTACAATAAAAGGAACACACAACGGAACTATAGTAGCAAATGATGGAACCTACCTGTTAGTTGTAAAACAAGGAGCCACTATTGTCTGTAGACATATTGGTTATAAATCAAAAGAATTAACAGTACAGGAAAGCGTCTTAAATTTCAAACTATTAAGTAATCTACAACTACACGAAATTCAAATTGTAGGCTCTAGAAACAAGAAACGAACCATTACGAAAACCACTGTACCTGTAGATATTATAGATGTCGATGACATTAGTAAAAAAACAGGAATGATTGAATTGAACAGAATATTACAATTCTCTGTTCCTTCATTTAATGCTAACAAACAGTCTGGATCTGATGGTTCTGACCATATAATCCCAGCCACTTTACGTGGTTTAGGTCCCGATCAGACATTGGTTTTAATCAATGGAAAAAGACGTCACCAATCCTCGCTAATTAATGTTTATGGAACTCGTGGAAGAGGAAACACTGGAACCGATTTAAACGCCATTCCTACCAGTGCCATTAAACGCATAGAAGTTTTAAGAGATGGTGCTTCCGCTCAGTATGGCTCAGATGCCATTGCGGGAGTTATAAATATTGTATTAAAGGATCATACGGGTGAATTTACCGGAAATATTACAACTGGAATAAGTAAAGCAACACCACCAAATCGTTACAACATCGCAACAGGTGACAAATTAGACGGGCTCACATTACAGGCAAATGCCAATTTTGGAATTAAACTAAAGGAAAATGGTTTTGCAAATTTCACCTTAGATATTTCCTCTATCGATTTTACAAAACGTGCCATAGACCTATCGCTTTATAAAGAGGTATTTCGTGAAAAATTTGGAGATGCAGCAACAAAAAACGTAGCACTTTTCGGGAATATAGAAACACCTATCTCAGAAAACACGAAAATATACCTGTTTGGAGGAGTTAACAAAAGAGACTCGGAAGCCTACGCTTGGACCCGTCATGCAGATGATTTAAAACGTAATGTCCCTTCCATATATCCAAATGGTTATAATCCAATAATAGGAACAGATATTACGGATGTATCTGCCTCTCTAGGTGTTAAAACTCATGTTTGGGGTTGGAACCTGGATGTAAATACGACCTTCGGACAAAATGAATTTGTGTATCACGTAAAAAACACGTTAAATGCATCATTACAGGAAGCTTCACCAACTAAATTTGATGCCGGTTCACATCATTTTCGCCAAATCATTGGAAGTATAGATTTGACTAAACATTACAGTCGAATTCTTTCCGGGCTAAATATTGCAATAGGAACAGAATACCGTCTTGAAAATTTCCAGATACATGCTGGAGAAGAAAAATCCTATAAAAATTACAATACAGATTATGCTGGTAGTTCACAAGGCTTCCCCGGGTTTCATCTAATTAATGAAATAGACGAATCTAGAAGTAACGTTGCCGTTTATATCGATGGTGAATTGAATTTTTCAAAAAAAAGTACAGGGGCCGTTGCAGTTAGGTATGAAAACTATGATGATTTTGGAAGCACCGTTACCGTAAAAATTGCAGGACGTCAAGAAATTAATCAACACTTAGCTATGAGAGGATCCATATCTACTGGATTTAGAGCTCCCTCCCTAGCCCAACGATTTTACAATACTATAATTACAGATTACCAAGCAGGTGTTGCCTCTGAAACTATTATTGCCAATAATGAAAGTGGTTTAGCAGAAGCCTTTGGAATAGACAAATTACGTGAAGAAAAAGCGAATAATTACAGTACTGGTATTACCTATAGTAATGAAAATTTTAACGCTACCATAGATGCTTATTTCGTGAATATTAAAGACCGAGTTACCTTATCTGGCGGCTTTGATGCTTCCGACTTAATACTAGGGATTAAACATGCTCAATTCTTTTCCAATACTTTAGATACTAAAACAATAGGATTAGACATCGTGTTATCCTATAAGATACAAACCGGAAACAGCATCTTTTTTATGGACCTCATAGGAAACATAAATAAAATGAAATTAGGTGATGTTAAAGTGAGTGAGCGTTTAAAAGGCCAAGAAGAAATGTTTTTTGGAGCAAGAGAAAAATATTTCCTATTGGCATCTGCTCCAGATAATAAGTTTAGTGCAAATTTCACCTTGGTTGGCAATAAACTTACATCAAACATTAGGCTTACAAGGTTTGGACAAGTAGAACTATTGGATTGGCAAGATAATGTAGATACTTACATCGCTAAATTTACCACTGATATCAGTTTTGGAATTCCAATCAATGATCATATAAAATTTAGTATAGGATCTAATAATTTTTTTAACACCTATCCAAAAGCTCAAAACCCAAATTATACAGAGGCTGGAGGTTTATGGGATTCCGTTCAAATGGGGTATACTGGCGCTTTCTATTATACAAGATTAGGTTTTAAATTCTAAAAAATAAATCAAAATTATATACCGGATGACTTTATTAAAGTCATCCGGTTTTCTCTTGTAAAATACCTTTTATATTACATTCATCACTATTCTTAGTCCGTTAGACGATTCCCCCCTGCTATTTGGATAAAAAACAGTAATCATTCTCTATATATCAAGTATATTTATACCCACATTAAAATTAATTACAAACCAATTAAAACATAATTATTTTGTCAAGCAAAACCAATTATTCTAAACCATTTTCCTTACTAACTTCCCTCTTTTTTATGTGGGGATTTATAACAGTAATGAACGATATTCTCATCAATACCTTTAAAGGGATTTTTAGTTTATCACCCATGCAACGATCCCTCATACAGTTTTCCTTTTTTGGAGCGTTTTTTATTATCTCATTAATTTATTATTTAATATCCTCTACAAAAGGGAGAGACCCCATTAATAAAATCGGCTATAAAAATGGGATGGCCATCAGTTTAATTGTCTGTGGAATAGGCTGTGTTAGTTTCTTTGGAGCAGCATATGTGCATTCTTATTATGCTTTTTTGGGCTCTTTATTTATTTTAGCTTCTGGTGTTACCATGTTACAAATATGTGCCAACCCTTACGCCACCATATTGGGTGAAAAAGGAGCAGAAAGTAGCCGCTTAAATCTAGCACAAGGTCTGAATTCTTTGGGAACTACCCTAGGACCTATTGTAGGAACTATCCTTATCTATAAGGTGTTTTCGGACGGAGAACTAACCGCTTTTTCTATCAGTAAAACCTATTTGGCTTACGGAATCGTATTCTTTATACTTGCCTTGGTAGTAAAAATGAGTAAAATGCCTTCTTTTCAAAACAATGAAACAGTAGGTACAGGTGCTGCCGTTTTTAAACACAAACACCTAACTTTAGGGATCCTAGCCATCTTCTTTTATGTAGGTTCAGAAGTAGCCATCGGAAGTTGGATTGTAGAATATTTAAAAGATGATAAAATTGTAGGCGCTTCAGAAGAAGACGCAAGTTACTTTTTATCCTTCTTCTGGGGAGGTTTAATGATTGGACGATTAATGGCCAGTTTTGCATTGAATGACATCATCTCTAAAAAGAAAAAATACATCTCTATGCTTCTTGTAGGTTTGGGTGTCTTTACTATGATGTATATCGTAACTGGAATCAAAATTCACGAAGGTGCTTTCAACTTCTCACCTATCGAATTCAGTAAAATATACATGTATCTATTCTTCATCGCCTTATGCTTTGGAGCCTTTATATTAAGTAAAGGAAAACCAGCCAGAACATTGGTTATATTTTCCAGTATAAACTTGGTGCTTTTAGTCATCGCAGTATTGGCAAAAGGCCCCTTGGCATTTATCGTAATCATAAGTACCGGATTGTTCTTCTCTATCGGTTTTTCTAATATCTTTTCACTAGCCATCAGTAACTTGGGTAAATACACTTCACAAGGTTCTTCCTTATTAGTCATGGCCATTGTTGGGGGTGCTTTTTTACCAATGATACAAAGTGTAATTATTGAACATGTAGATGTACAAACCTCATTTATCATCCCTATTTTAGGAATGGTATACCTAATATTTTATGGTTTAAAAGGATACAAACAAGAAGTACAATAAGTAATTGAGACGTACTATTTCACGTCTATAAACTATTTAGATAAACATATAAAAGCCGTTAAATACTATATTTAACGGCTTTTATTATGCTTTTTAATAGCTCATTATAGTCTCCACTACAGAACAATTATTGTTTTCAATCTTTCCGATAGCTCAAATAGTTAGGGATCAAGAACAAAAGTTGGGTCTTAATTTAAAAAAGTCGTTTTTTGTAGTCTAATACTAGAACTGATGAACAACGATTTTACGACTGATTTTATAGC
>NVRM01000136.1 GCA_002400885.1 Flavobacteriaceae bacterium | reverse complement strand
TCTAATAATGTTACAACCTTCCATCTTTGGGAGGTTGTTTTTTTTGTCTTAGTACGAAAAAAGGTAGCGTTATGTATTTAGCTCTTTTCATGTAGGCATGAGCATAAGAATACTCAAATAACTATCCAGCAATCACATCGTTAAAATCCTCGTTTTATTTTCAAACTCCAAAACGGCACCATCCATTCATACCGCCTTCGTAAGCACCTACTTCCTATCAAGAAATCAAATACGAACAGTTCTCTTGAAATGGGAAATAATTGTGAATAAAAAAAACGGACAGCGCATTCTCTTTTTATAAACAAAGCCATGGGGTCATTTTTCAACTTTTATTAACGAAAAAACCTCTATCCCGAGTATCCCTTCACAGAACGGTACCACAACGCTACTCGTAATGTCTCAGCTAATAAAAAAGCTTTTAACTGACGTTAATCGCGCTAATAAACACTTCTTAAACTGAATAGCTCATCCATTCTAAAATTAACCAATGTTCCTAAATAAAACATAAATGACATCTTTTCTCCTACAAACGGCATGTTTAGAAGCAACTACAGTAATCTGTACTGAAATATATTCCTATCTTTGAGATGTCGAAAATAATTAAATGGCCCCACAACACCTATTACTATTTTTCACGAGCAATACATAAATAAAAACAACATTTTATTTGATTTAATTGCTTATTAAATTTCTAGTACACGTTTTTTTAGTGGGTTCTATAACACAATAAAAATATTAATTAAATCCCTTTTAATACAAGTAAATAGTAATCAATTATAATCCATTATTAATGAGATGGCTTTCAATCATCGCTGAAACAACTTAAAACACCCATAAATAGTCAAGTTTTCAATCAGCCATTGGAGAGAAAGTAATTAAATCCCCCAATATCATGAAGAATTTTATCCCAAACCTTCTACTCTTAGTCTTTTTAACCCTTATATCATCCTCTTGTTCTAAAGCTGATGACGGTATTTATTTTGAGGAAGAGGAAGCTGTCGAACTCACAAACAAAGCATCCTATTCAGGTATTGAAGCCTCCATCATAGATTTACTAAACGAACACAGACTGTCAAAAGGTTTAAACCCAGTATCTCCTTTAGATATTATTTCATTAGAATCATCTAGCCATACGGACTATATGATAAAAAATGGAGAAATAAGCCACAATAACTTTAACGAAAGAGCCGCCTTTCTAATCGAAAATGCAAATGCAGTGACGGTAGGAGAAAATGTAGCTTACGGATACAGTACAGCCAAAGGTGTTGTTGCAGGCTGGCTTAACAGTGAAGCACATCGCCTTACTATAGAAAATCCAAGTTATACAAACGTTGGAATATCTATCAAAACAAATAATGACAATAGAAACTATTTTACAAACATGTTCATCAAACGGTAAAAATCAGGGTATTAGCAATTTGTACCTTAACAGTCGTAGCCACATATTTATAGTCCCCACAACGGTACTGTTTTTTACTACGACTGTTATTTTTATTAAAAAACTATAACAATCCAACGTATAGCAGTGTACCGAAATAGCTATAGTACATATCATTAAAACTAGGATATTAGCAATTCTATCTCAACAGTCGTAGTCATAGCTTCCCACAATGGTTATATTTATACTACGGCTGTTCTTTTTTCATCACTTAAGCCCCTGTTTCTTATGAATACATGTAAGCCACTACAAACAGCCCCGGTAATAGATAAACAGACGCAACACATTAATTCACTAAGTCCTAATTTCCTATGGATAAATCACAAAAACAAGCACGTTACTATTAAACCAACGCTGGTCATTTAAGTATTAACTATTATTTTCATAAAATCAGTACAGCTAGCCTGTCTACACTGTTGCATATCATATTTTTTATATTATGTTTGTATTATAAATCAAACTTACTATGACTAAATATGATGTAGCCGTAATTGGCTCTGGACCTGGAGGCTATGTTGCCGCAATTAGATGTGCACAACTTGGATTAAAAACCGCCATAATTGAAAAATACAACACTTTAGGAGGTACCTGTTTAAATGTAGGTTGTATCCCTTCCAAAGCATTATTAGATTCTTCTCACCATTATCACGATGCGGTAACAAACTTTGAAAAACACGGAATTAACATTGATTCTATTCGTCTTGATTTTACAAAAATGATAGACCGTAAAAACGAAGTAGTCCAACAAACAAGTACTGGAATTAACTACTTAATGGACAAAAACAACATCGATTTATTTACAGGTATTGGTTCTTTTAAAGACGCTACACATATCACAATTACCAAAGCAGATGGCAGCATTGAGGAAATAGAAGCGACCAAGACAATTATTGCTACAGGCTCTAAACCTTCTTCATTACCTTTTATAAAAATTGATAAAGAAAAAATCATCACCTCAACAGAGGCTTTAAGTTTAAAAGAAGTCCCAAAACATCTTATCGTAATCGGAGGAGGCGTTATAGGCCTTGAATTAGGCTCTGTTTACAAACGTTTAGGCGCACAAGTTTCGGTTATCGAATACATGCCAACCATCGTAGCAGGAATGGATTTAATGTTAGCTAAAGAACTACAAAAATCACTTAAAAAACAAGGAATTAAGTTCTTTACAGGGCATAAAGTAACCGGAGTAGAGAATGACAAGGGAGAAATCACCGTTACTGCCGAAGACAAAAAAGGAAGGCCTGTTTCTTTTAAAGGTGACTACTGTTTAGTCTCTGTAGGTAGGCATGCTTACACTACTGGATTAGGTTTAGAAAACGTAGGTATTACTTCGAACGATAAAGGACAAATAGAAACAAATGATCATTTACAAACATCGCTTTCAAATATTTTTGCCATTGGTGATGTTGTAAAAGGAGCCATGCTAGCTCATAAAGCAGAAGAGGAAGGAACGTTGGTTGCTGAGTTTATAGCAGGACAAAAACCACATATTAATTACAATTTAATTCCAGGAGTTATCTACACTTGGCCAGAAGTAGCTACTGTAGGAAAAACCGAAGAACAATTAAAAGCTGCAGGTGTAAAATATAAATCAGGGAGCTTTCAAATGCGTGCCTTAGGCCGTGCCCGTGCCAGCATGGATTTAGAAGGACAAGTTAAAGTCCTTGCCGATGCTCTAACAGACGAAATCTTAGGAGTTCACATCATTGGAGCAAGAGCTGCAGATATGATTGCCGAAGCGGTAGTCGCAATGGAATACAGGGCATCAGCAGAAGATATTTCTCGTATGTCACATGCCCATCCTACATTTACGGAAGCGATAAAAGAAGCTTGTTTGGCAGCTACGGACAATAGATCCATTCACAGTTAAAAACCAGTAATTATGGAATATAATTTAGGAATAGGTTCTCGGATTTCTCATCCCTCTTACGGTAAAGGTGTCGTTATTAACATAAAAACATCTGGACTCAAAGTTACTTTTATAGACCACGGTCTCAAGGAAATACCTTTAAATAATGACATCGAAGTAATAGAAGAAGTATTGCCAGACGAAGATAACGTAAGTTTTTACGATATCGAAACCACCCTAACTAACATCCTTAAGAAATGGAGTGATGTTTCTGAAATTGTCCCCTTGGGCGACAAGTGGACTGGAGGAACCATGGTTTTAAACCCTGGGGATACAAGCTTACAATCTAAGGAAATTCCTATAAAAACATTTTTCCATAAAATAATAATGCTACGCGATCGCATCCGTGTAATGGAACAAAAAATAAACGCAAGTAAAACACTTTCTGAGGAAGAAAAGATTGATTTAGAACAGTACATTAGTAGAATGTATGGTAGTTTAACCACCTTTAACGTCCTCTTTAAGAACCCTTCTCATAAATTCACTGGAAGCGGAAAAAGTGCCGAATAAGCCTTTTTACAGTCCTTGTATAATATTTCCTAAAGAAGTCCTTTCAAATTGATTGGACTTCTTTATTTTTGTAGCCCATGAAAAGAGTGTCAAAAAACATAAGCCTTCAAAACCCGCAAGAATTTAAACATCAACTGTTAAGTTGGGCACAGCAATTCGACCAAGTTTTATGGCTTGACAGTAATAATTACCCAATGAAAAACTCCCAGTTCGAAGCAATTCTAGCTGTGGATGCTTATTCCGAATTATCCATGCAAAGCAATGGAGCTTTTGAGGCGCTAAAAAAATACCAACAAACGGAAGTAGATTATATTTTCGGTTACCTCAGTTATGATTTAAAAAATGACACGGAAGTTTTAAGCTCCAAAAACGTAGATAACTTAGCATTTCCTGACCTTTATTTTTTCAAAGCTAAACGACTCTTTTTCATAAAGAAAGACAGCGTAACGTTAAGCTACGTCCCTTCTGAAAAAGAAAACATCGGAACTGATTTAGAAAATATAACCGCCTTTTCGCAGGAAGATGATTCCCTTTTAAAACAAGCGAAAGCTCCTTTAAAAATTTTGGCTAGAATTTCTAAAGAAGCCTATCACGTTAAACTTCAAAAGGTACTAAACCACATTAACAGAGGAGATATTTACGAAGCCAATTTTTGTCAAGAATTCTATGCAGAAAACGCCCGTATAAACCCCTTAGAGGTCTACCGAAACCTCAACAAAATATCGGCATCACCTTTTGCTAGTTACTTTAAATCAAAGCATCATTTTATCTTATCTGCATCACCGGAGCGCTATATTCAAAAATTAGGAAACACGGTAATCTCACAACCCATAAAAGGGACTGCAAAACGATCTAGCAATCCTGAGGAAGACTTTTTATTAAAAACCAATTTAACAAAAGACCCAAAGGAAATTGCAGAAAACATCATGATTGTAGATTTGGTACGAAATGATTTGTCTAGGATTGCCACAAAAGGAAGCGTCCATGTTCAAGAACTCTGTAAAGTATATAGTTTTAAACAAGTACATCAGTTAATTTCCACCGTCACCTGTACGGTAGACGATACCACGGACCCCGTCCATATTATCCAACAGACTTTTCCTATGGGAAGTATGACCGGAGCGCCTAAAATATCTGCTATGAAAATCATGGAAAAACTAGAAGAGAGCAAAAGAGGTGTATACTCAGGAGCAATCGGATACATGAGCCCTCACGGGGATTTTGATTTTAACGTAGTCATTAGAAGTATCCTTTATAATGCACAAAAAAAATACGTTTCTTATTCTGTAGGAGGCGCCATCACAGCAAAATCCATCCCTGAAAAAGAATATGAAGAATGCCTAATAAAAGCCATGGCAATGAAAAAAGTATTAGTTAAATAATTTCGCTATATTTAAGACATAAATTATGTTAGAAAAACTACGCACACATATCCAACAAAACCTTCCTTTTTTAAATGATAAAAAGTTACTACTCGCTGTTTCTGGAGGTATAGACAGCATGATTTTAGTAGATACATTTCATAAATTAGGCTTACATATAGGCATTGCCCATTGTAATTTTAAACTACGCCTTAAATCCAGTGATAAAGATGAACGTTTTGTAATAGAAACGGCAAAGAGATTAAACATCCCCATGTTCAACATCTCATTTGAAACAAGGAAATTCGCAAGCAAACATCATCTATCTATTCAGTTGGCAGCTAGAGAATTACGATACGACTGGTTCCGTAAAATATCTGAAGAAAACAATTACGATTACCTACTTACGGCACATCACAGGGATGATGTCATTGAAACTTTTTTAATCAATTTCAGCAGAGGTACTGGTCTGGATGGATTGACGGGAATTCCAACAATAAACAAGGAAATTATACGTCCTTTACTCCCCTTTTCCAGAAGTGACATTAATGTATATGCCGCAAAAAATAAGCTCGCATGGAGAGAAGACAAAAGTAATGCCGACACAAAATACCTGAGAAATAAAATCCGACACAAGGTAGTTCCTGTATTTAAAGAACTCAACCCTAGCTTCTCAAGCTCTTTCAGCCAAACTATTTGTAACTTAAAAGAAAGTAAAACTTTTATTGCACAACAAATAGAACAGCTTAAAAAAACGATTGTTAGTTGTAAAAACAATTCACTTGTCATAGATATAGAAGCCCTAAAATTACAAGGATCTGAAAAGTTTATTTTACGAGAAATTTTAAAGGAATACGAATTTACCCAATGGGACGATGTCCATAGTTTACTGACAGCCCAAAGCGGAAAATTTGTACTAAGTGCTACACATAGGTTGTTAAAAAACCGAAGTGAATTAATCTTATCAAAAATCACAACGGAAGACACAAAAAGCTATAAAATCACAGCGGACACTAAAAAAATAAAAGAACCCCTACATTTAAAATTCAAAAAAATAACCGAGGAAAAATTACAAAAGCTACAAAACAACCCTAAATCTACCCTCCATAAAATCCACATAGATTTAGAGCATGTTAGCTTCCCTTTAACACTTAGAAAATGGCAACAGGGCGATATTTTTACTCCCTTTGGGATGCAGGGAAAAAAGAAACTTTCTAAGTTTTTTAAAGATGAAAAAATGTCTGTTTTAGAAAAAGAAAACACTTGGGTACTCTGTACAAAAGACCATATTATTTGGGTCGTAGGAAAGAGAATGGATGCCCGTTTTAAAATTAAAAAATCAACAATAAACGGACTTAAAATCACTTTAAAGCCTGAAGAAAAAGAATTCTAAATTACAGAAAACACAAAAAAGCATTGCAGTATCTGAATTATTAATGACCTAATTTCATATTTGAGCTATTAAAAGATGTCTTAAACTAAATAATGTTTAAAAATCAAAAACAATCACGTTTATTAATGCTCCTTTTGTAACTTCACTTTTTAAACCAAAATTGCATGAGCACAAGACCAAAAATAACTCGATTTAACGAAAACGTTTTAGCTAAATACCAAATATACAATAGTATATTTATGACTTTACCATTTGATGCCATCACAAAAACGGGTGTTTTACTACCCTTGTTTCACGACATTTGTGAGGAAGGTTTTAAACATGGAAAAAACCCAACGACCTTAGTCGCCGAGTTTTTTAACACCTATCAGGAAAAATTAAACGAAGATGAAAAAACAAATCTTTTATTTCGTTTTATTCAGTACATAGAAAGACAAGTAGTACTTTTTGATGCCATAGAGGACGCCGCTTTCCCTATTGTAAATAATATGGATGGTGTAGGAACACTGAGGTACACCAAAGAAACGGCTCAAAAAGAAAACAAAATGGAGGCTCTAAAAAAGCACTTAGAACATTTTAAGGTGCGTATTGTCCTTACAGCACATCCTACACAGTTTTATCCTGGAACAATCCTTGGAATTATCACTGACTTACAGGAGGCCATTGAAAACAGTGATTTATTAACCATTAATAAATTACTAGCACAACTAGGAAAAACACCTTTCTTTAAAAAAGAAAAACCAACCCCTTTTGATGAGGCAGTAAGCTTGATCTGGTATTTAGAAAATGTATTTTACGAGTCGATCGGAACTATATTCAACTATATCCAGTCTAATATCTTTAAAGATGAGGAAATAAACAATCAGATTATAGATTTAGGTTTTTGGCCTGGAGGAGACCGAGATGGAAACCCATTTGTAACCACTCAAATAACATTGGATGTTGCACATCGTTTAAAGCAAGCTATCCTTAAAAACTACTATAAAGACATTCGTTCTTTAAAACGTAGGTTAACTTTTGAGGGAGTAGATGAACGCATTTCTGCTGTAGAATCCTTTTTATATGAAAGCAGCCTCAACCCAGCAAACACACAATTGCTAAGTAGTGCTGATTTACGCAAGGAGTTGTTAGCCATAAAGAAAATTTTGGTAGATAAACACCAATCTTTATTTGTTACTGAGCTTACCGAATTAATAAATAAAATTCAACTTTTCGGATATCATTTCGCCACCTTGGACATTAGACAAGACAGCCGTGTACATCATGGGTTGTTTACCAAATTAGTGGATGCTCTGTTAAAAAATAATACGAGTATTTTCCCTGAAAACTACCATGATTTATCTGAAACTGAACAAATAGATCACCTATCCAGTGTAAAAGGAAAATTAATTCCAGACGATTTTAATGATGAAATGCTGACCAAGACATTGGCTTCTATCTACGCCATGAAAGAGATTCAGCAAAATAATGGAGAGCAAGGTGCCAATCGTTACATTATCAGTAACAACCAAACAGCATTAAACGTAATGCAAACATTTGCCATGATTAATTTATGTGGTTTTAATGATGACAGAACGATCGATATTATTCCATTATTCGAAACCATTAACGATCTTACACACGCTGCAGAAGTAATGAAAATTCTCTACGAGAACAAGGCTTACAGAACGCATGTAAAAGCACGTGGAGACAAGCAAACAGTAATGCTTGGTTTTTCTGACGGAACCAAAGATGGCGGGTATTTGATGGCTAACTGGAGTATTTTCACAGCCAAAGAAACTTTAACCGCTATTTCTAGACAGTATGGAATTGACGTCGTGTTTTTTGACGGACGTGGAGGACCACCCGCACGTGGAGGAGGAAAAACACATCAGTTTTACGCTTCCCTTGGCCCTACTATTGAGGACAAGGAAATTCAAATGACCGTACAAGGACAAACCATTAGTTCTAATTTCGGAACCTTGGATTCGTCTCAGTATAATATTGAACAACTATTGAGTGCAGGAATTGCCAATCAATTATTTAGTGGCACCTCCAATATCATGACAAAAAAGGACAAGACCATGATGAATAGCCTTGCTAACACAAGTTATGAGGCTTACGTAGATTTTAAAAATCACCCCATGTTTTTACCTTATTTGGAGCGTATGAGCACCTTGAAATATTATGCAAAAACCAATATCGGAAGCAGACCTTCTAAGAGAGGTTCTAAAACAGCCGGTTTAAATTTTGCAGATTTACGCGCCATCCCGTTTGTAGGATCATGGAGTCAATTGAAACAAAATGTTCCTGGATTTTTTGGTGTAGGAACATCCTTAAAGAAATTTGAAGATGCTGGAGAATTTGACAGTGTAATTCAGTTTTATCAACAATCAGAATTCTTTAAAGCCTTAATAGGAAACTGTATGATGTCTCTTACAAAATCGTTTTTCGAACTGACGGAATACATGTCTAAAGACGAAGAATTTGGGGCTTTTTGGACCATTTTACATACCGAATATTTAACCACGAAACGTTTGATTTTAAAACTTACGGGGTATACAGAATTGATGCAGAAAAACAAGACAGGAAAAGCAAGTATAGAAATTAGAGAATCTATTGTTTTACCATTATTAACCATCCAACAGTTTGCTTTAAAAAAGATACAGGAGCTACAAAAAGAAAGCCCTGTAGATAAAAAGAAGTTGGAAGTGTATGAAAAAATAGTGACACGTTCCTTGTTTGGAAATATTAATGCGAGTAGAAATTCTGCTTAAATTTTATTAATAAAACACCGCCTACAAAAAAGTTCAAGACAGTATTTCGTCTTGGACTTTTTTTATTCCCATTTTCAAACAATATTCCCTTTACATTAAAACCCTTATTCTGTTTTTTAGTCTGGTTGTAAACAGCCTCCAATCTTGTAATTACAACCTGGAATTTCCGATACAATTTCACTGAAATTCTCATGCATTTTTGGAAAACCACTCGACTTGACGAGTGTATCGTGATTATTGGTATTTGTTTTTTCAATAAACTAAACTGTCCTATTTCCTGTGTCAAATGGTCTTGTGTCAAACACGTATAATATTGCTCCTTCAATACTAATATCTAAAACCTCACTACTCAATTACAAAAACCTAAATCGCAACAAGGCTTCAAATGTCCCTGTCCCTGTAAAATCGCTGGATTGTTCTGTTGATTTTTCATAAGCCACTCCAAACTGCATTTGGTCTATCACTTTGGTCATTGCAAAAACAGCAATAGACTCATTCAATCGGTAGTTAATTCCGGCGTTTACTTTTTGATTAAAATCAAAAGCTGCGGAAAGGTCATAAGCATTCTCTACCCCATCTATATAACGCATCATTATGGATGGCATAAACGTTATTTTATCCGATACTTGTAAGTGATATCCACCTCCCACATACATATGTAGTTTGTCCGTAGCGGCGATAGGTACATTTCCTTCTTTTTCGTAGCGTTCTCCACTCAAAAAGTTAGGGGTTGATAATGTAAGGTAGAATTTTTCGTTTTTCAAATACAGTCCGGCTCCCATGGTAGGATTAAAAAAGCTTTGATTCTCTGCAAACAAGGGATCGTTTTTAACATTGGCTTTTTCCAAATCTATATGTATAAAAGAACCTCCACCTTTGATTCCGAAATACAATAAATACTCCTCATTTAATTTAATATGATAAGAAACATCTACCGTAATGTCCGTTTCTTTTAATACAAAAACTTCGTCGTTAATTACAGAAATTCCGATTCCTAAATTACGTTTTAATGGTGCGGTATAACTTAAAAACTGTGTTTTGGGTGCATCCTCTACACCTACCCATTGCATTCGAAACCCCGTGCTTAATTCACTGAAACCTGTACTTCCTGCATAGGCAGGATTTACCATATTCATATTGTACTTATATAAGGTATAATAGGGATCTTGCTGGGCATATAAGCTACTTGTTAGGAGTAGTACTAGTACCGCACTTAATATATTTATATGTTTCATCTTTATATTTTTTCCACTTTCGTGGGATTATTTATTTTATTATTGGTTCTTAATCTCTCGTAATTAGTGCCTCGATTCTCGATACAATTTAACGGATTCCCAAAAGGGAATTCCGTTAAATCACTCGAACTGACGTATTAAATTAATTCGTGTACTTAATCAATTTTAATGGTTAAAAACGTCATCTCATCTGTATCGAACTTAGCTTGTCCTCTTCACAACAGTGAGTATCTAAATGCTACTATTAATCCCTCAATACTAGCTCCCATCTGTCCTGATTCCAATGTCTAATAGTCTTAGGTCTTATCCACAGCAATGAGAATCTCAATTCTCACATCTAATATCTCATAGCTAATTAATAATTTATATACACCCAACCTGATTTCGGTTTGAGTCCATTTTTATTAAATTCAATGATATAATAATACGCTCCAGACATCATTTTTTTATTGGACCCCGTATTAGAATACCCGTCCCAAGTGTTTTTGTATCCTACTTTTTCATACACTTCAGTTCCGCTTCTATTAAAGACGCGCACTTTACATTTAGGATAGGTTTCTATACCGTCTATGGTCCAAGTATCGTTGATTCCATCATCATTAGGGGAAAAACCATGACTTTCTACAGAGTCGCCTATAATTACTGTTTGCGTCTGTGTACTCGTGTTTCCGTTTCCATCGTCAAAAGACCAAGTGGTCGTAAAGGTTCCAATTTCGTCGTAATGTACAGGATCGGTTGTTGTGGCTATCACCATGCCTACACAATTATCTGTGGCGGTCGGTACCGTTAAACTTACATCAAACCGACCTGTAATGTTGGCTAAATCCTCGTCGGGTTCTGGTGCTGAAACATCTTCTATAATTACCAATTGCCTTTGCGTGGTACTGTTCCCGTTGCCATCTTCAAAAGTCCAGGTAATTTCCGTAGTGGAACCGTTACCTGAAATAGGTAAGTTAACATTGTGCGTTCCTGTGATTGTTCCATCACAATTATCGGTGGCTGTTGGTGCTTCTAGACTTGTTACTTCACACTCTGCATAGATGGTTTCTAAAACTGTACTATCAACGACTGGCTGTTGTGTGTCTTTAATAAGTACGTTTTGCGTCTGGGTTGCTATATTTCCGTGTCCATCGTCATAAGACCAAGTAACTATGGTCGTTCCTTGTGTGGTAATTGGTAACGTAGCATCGTTGGTAATCGTGAGCTCAGCTACACAATTATCAGTTGCAAAGGGTGTTTCTAAAGTTGTTACTTCACATTCGGCAGTGATA
>NVRM01000135.1 GCA_002400885.1 Flavobacteriaceae bacterium | reverse complement strand
CAGAAACCGAATAAGTTTCACAGACATCGAAATCAGACATATCAACCTAACACCATAAGAAAATCAAGAAATCACATTATTATTAGTGTTTTTAGGAGGTTTTGCTGCACATAGATGGCACCTAGGAAAAGACTGGGTTATGAATGTACTATTCATTGTAACCTTAGGTGGATTAGGAGTTTGGGCCTTGATTGATTTAATCAGAATTATTACCGGAGACTTAACTCCTGACAATGGTAGTTACAAAATCGAATTCATTTAAAATAAAAACTCGTTTAAACAATAAAAAAGCGGCCCTTTATAAGAGTCGCTTTTTTATTTTAAAACTTCATTTGATTTATTTCTTAGCCAATAAATCTCTAATTTCAGCCAATAAATCTTCTTGAGAAGGACCAGACGGTTTCTCAGGTGCTTCTTCTTTTTTCATTTTATTTACTGCTTTTACTACCATAAACATTACAAAAGCAACAATAATAAAATCAATAACATTGGTTAAAAATTCCCCATAAAGGATGGCGACTTCTCCGCTAACTTTACCAGCTACATCGGCGACACCTTCCTTCATGATGTATTTTAAATCTTTGAAATCCGTATTAAATAGCATCCCTATAATTGGTGAAATAATTCCTCCTGTAAAAGCAGTTACTACTTCTTTAAAGGCAGCACCCATTACAAAACCAACGGCGATATCTACTAAATTGCCTTTCATGGCAAAATCTTTAAACTCTTTAATCATTCCCATTTCTTTTCTTTTTTTAGTTAATTTAACAACTAAGTTACGAAAAATTAGAGATTTAAAAGAGGAGTCTTCTTTTTATACGCTGAGAAATAGCGGTTAACATTTCATACGTAATCGTATGAGACATTTTTGCCATCTGTTCTACCTTTTCTTGAGAATCAAAAATAATTACAGTAGCCCCCTCAATACAATCTATATGGGTGACATCCACCATAATCATATCCATACAAACATTCCCTACAATGGGTGCTTTTTGATGATTAATCGTCACATACGTCCCTCCGTTTCCGAGCGTTCGTCCTATACCATCGGCATGTCCAATCGGTATCGTAGCAGTACGCATGGTCTTATCTGCAATCAACCCACGGTTATACCCGATGCTCTCCCCTTTTTCTATCACTTGTATTTGAGAAATAATAGAGGTTAACGTCAAGGCATTTTGAAGTTGTGAAGTCACTTCTTTATCATTTGCAAAACCAAAAAGTCCAATTCCAAACCGCACCATATCAAATTGTGCTTCCTTCGAATAATTAACAATTCCGGAAGTGTTTAACATATGTTTGTCTGGATGAATGTTCAAGCCCTCCATGATTTGAGTAGAAATACTGTTAAATACAGCAATTTGCTCTAAAGTAAATACACGCTCATTTAAATCTTCACTGGCTGCAATATGAGAAAACAAGGAGCTTATAAATAAACGATCGTGTTTTTTAAGTGCAGTAATTAATGCAGGAATATGAGTTGCTTTAAACCCTAAGCGATTTAGGCCTGAGTTAATTTTTATATGAATAGGATAATCTCGTTTGTCTTGCTTTACTAGTATATCTGCAAATGCATTTAGGGTATCAAAACTATAGATATTAGGTTCCAGATGATGCTGAATTAGCAATTCAAAATTTTGAATTTGAGGATGCAGTACCAAAATAGGTGTTTGAATCCCAGCTTCCCTTAAGCTGATTCCCTCATCCGTATATGCCACTGCAAAATAAGCTACTTTATCACTTAAAAAAGAGGCTATTTTAACCGCGTCACTACCATAACCAAAAGCTTTTATTACAACCAAAACCTTGGTGGTAGCTTTTAATTTATCCTTGAAAAACTGAAGATTAAACGCAAGTGCTTTCGCATCAATTTCTAAAATAGTGACATGATTGTTATCCATCTTTTTTGTTTTCTTTTTCTGCTTCGGTAACTTTAAAATAAGCCGCTCTACTCAGTGGCTCATACTCTTGAACTTCTCCTAAGAAAACCAAATCATCATTGTCCGTTTTCCGATGGCTAAAATGGGCTAAATTCCCGGTCCTAGTGCACACAGCATGTACCTTGGTGACATACTCCGCTGTAGCCATTAAAGCTGGCATAGGTCCAAAAGGTTGCCCTTTAAAATCCATATCTAAACCCGCAACTATGACACGAATTCCCCTATTGGCTAGATCATTGCAGACCGCTACAATCTCGTCGTCAAAAAACTGTGCTTCGTCTATTCCTACTACCTGCACATCGCTGGTCAATAATCTAATATTGGCAGCTGCTGGAACCGGTGTAGATCTAATTTTATTACTGTCGTGGGACACTACATCTTGATCGTCATATCTCACATCTACAGAAGGTTTAAAAATCTCCACTTTCTGCTTTGCAAATTGTGCTCTTTTTAACCTTCTAATTAGTTCTTCAGTTTTACCCGAAAACATAGACCCGCAGATGACTTCTATCCACCCAAATTGTTCTGTATGATTTACTGTATTTTCAAGAAACATTTCGTATTTTCACGCTTAAAAGTTAGTGTACTCTTATTTTGTATTTTTGTACTTTTACAAATGTATTAAAAAATCACCACCCTAATTTAAATAATATTCCAACTTATGCACAAAAAACTAACTTCCGAGCTAATTAGTCTTGCGAATAGTATTTTAACGATGTCCAAGGATGCTGATATATCGTTAATTCACAAAAAATCGAGAAAATTATACGAAAAACTATCCGTATTAAAATTTATCGAAAAAAACATGGAAATGACCACTGAGTCTCCTATAAAAACGACAAAGGAAGTAGCTCCAAAAGTTAGTACTGAAAAAGCTACCTCCCAAAAACAGGAGGTCCAAGAGGAAAAAACGATTGTTAAGGAAAATACGGAAACAGCAAGCAAGGTAACTTCAGTAGAAGAGACGAAAGAAACAATTACTGAACAGGTTCCTGAAAAACTCGAAAAAGAACCTGCTCCCAACACTATCAAGACTAGCCATGCTATCGCAGACGCCATAAAAGCCGCAAATGACATCAAAAAAGCAACGGAATTAAAATACTCCCTAGAAAACGAGTTTAAAGATGCAGTTTCTGCAAATATGGCGCAAGAAATATTTGAAGGTGCCGACACACGTGTGATAGAAAGTGCCTTATCTGCTCCTAAAGCAAGCCCTATAAGGAAAACCATGAATAGCAGTGGAATACACAATGGATTACAAATAGGTTTAAATGACAGAATCGCCTTTGTTAAATATTTATTCAACGGAAACCTGACCGATTTTAATAGGGTATTGTCACAATTAAACACCTTTAACAACGAAAAAGAAGCGAGTAATTTTATTTCTAAAATGGTAAAACCTGATTATAACTGGGTAGAACACGAAGATATTGAAAACAGATTGTTAGAAATAATTGAACGTAAATTTTCCTAATGAATAAAATCACCCTAGTCCATACTCACATCCACAAAAGACGCACAGGTATTACAAGGAGTATTGAAAATGTATTGCCTTACTTTAAGTCTCCATTTAAACCCCTTATTTACGGGAACCGTGTGGAATGGCCACTTATTTCATTTGGGCAGATTTTTAAAATGGCATTAAAAAAAACTTATTTTGTGATGCATTGCCACAGAAATAATGAAATTTATCTCGCCTTATTTTTAAAACTCATCGGAGGGAATTTTAAACTAGTTTCATCCAGACATGCAGAAACAACTCCCTCTAAATTAACGGCCTTTCTTCTGGGGAAATCAGCTGTTGTTGTCGCATTAACACAGCGTATGGCCGATGCCTTACCTATGGATGCTATTGTGGTAGGACATGGTGTGGATGTTGAGAAATTCAAACCCAATACACACCTTTTTAAAGAAGTGACACAGGCCAATATTATTAGCTGTGCAGGCCGTGTGCGCCAAGCGAAAGGCCATCATACACTTGTAAGTGCTCTCGCTCCTGAATTAGCAAAAAACCCAACTTGGGCATTGGCCATCATTGGAAAAGTAGACAATGAAAAATTTGTAGCTTCTTTAAAGGAAATCATTGCCAAATACAAGGTAGAAAAACAAGTCTATTTCTTTGACGAACGCCCAGATATTATAGAAATTTATCAGGCATCTCATACGGTAGTGGCCCCCTCGTTTAGCGAAGGTTTCTCCCTCGTTTGTGCAGAAGCTATGGCTTGTGGATGCAATACTATTGCCACTAAAAACGTGGGAATTCATTCAAAACTTATCAAACACGGTGTTTCCGGTTATACATTTGAAGCAGGAAATCATTCTGAATTACAAGAAATAGTATCAGGTATCATGTCTTCTAAAATCCCACATTTAGGCGTAGAGGCGAGAAAAACTATTTGTGATCATTGGAGTGCTCAAAAAGAAGCCTCTGAATTAGCCGCGGTTTACCTTAATTAATAATAGATACATCAACAGTTATTGTAACAAAAAATAAAATCACTCGTCTCTTTAATACAATATCCAACAATGTAAATTCAAATAGATGAAAAAACACCTAGCAATACTCGCAGTACTTTTAGTGATGCTTTCTTGTAAGTCCACCACGGATTTTCAAACTTTTTATGACAATCATAAATCAGAAGCCGCATTTTCTATTGGCGTTTCCGGAGCCATCGCCCGTATGTTCATTCCTTCAGAAGAAAAAAAATTATTAGGTCCCTTATTAAAAAAATCAGGAAAATTCAGAGTGTTGGTTTTTAATGAAAATAACCGTAGCGTCAACAAGAGCTTTACTCGTTTTGTAAAAGGAAATGATTATGAGCAACTGATCCGCCTTTCAGATAAAAAAGACCGTGTAGATATTTATTTTCAAGAAGATAAAGACGAAATAATTAGAGAATTAATTATTCGTATAAAAACAGCAGACGAATTTGTTATTCTCGCCTGTAAAACAAAACTTACGAGTGACGATTTGGAAACTTTAGGTACTAACTTGGATGTTTCTATGAGATAAAAACTCAAACATTCCTGAAAAACAACAAAACACCCATGACATAATTATTTGTAATGGGTGTTTTGTTTATCTAGATAAAAAGAGAATCATGCAATATTGACACGCCTCTTTTCAGGAATTCCTACGACTATTTAAAGGCAGGTATTCCAGTAATATCAAATCCAGTAATTAGCAAGTGAATATCATGTGTACCTTCATAGGTAATCACCGATTCTAAGTTCATCATATGGCGCATAATAGAATACTCTCCAGAAATCCCCATAGCTCCTAAAACCTGCCTTGCTTCTCTAGCAATATTCAATGCCATTTCCACATTGTTACGTTTACACATAGAAATCTGCGCCGTGGTTGCTCTGTTTTCATTTTTCAAAACTCCCAAACGCCAAGTCAGTAACTGTGCTTTGGTAATTTCCGTAATCATTTCCGCCAATTTTTTTTGTTGTAATTGGAAGCCTGCAATAGGTTTTCCAAATTGAATCCGTTGTTTTGCATAACGCAAAGCGGTATCATAACAGTCCATGGCAGCACCTATAGCCCCCCAAGCAATTCCATACCTTGCAGAATCTAAACATCCAAGCGGAGCGCCTAAACCGTCTTTTTCTGTCAGTATATTTTCTTTTGGAATTTTCACATTATCAAAGATTAACTCTCCTGTAGACGAAGTTCTTAATGACCATTTATTATGTGTTTCTGGCGTGGTAAATCCTTCCATTCCACGCTCTACGAGCAATCCCTTTATTCTTCCTGCTTCGTTTTTTGCCCATACCACAGCAACATCTGCAAAAGGCGCATTTGAAATCCACATTTTGGCACCATTTAACAAATAATGGTCGCCCATATCTTTTATATTCGTCACCATTCCACTTGGATTAGAACCATGATCAGGCTCCGTCAATCCAAAACAACCCATAAATTCACCACTCGCCAATTTAGGCAGGAATTTTTGCTTTTGTGCTTCGGTTCCGTACTTCCAAATAGGGTACATTACTAAAGATGATTGCACAGATGCCGTAGAACGCACTCCTGAATCACCACGCTCTATTTCTTGCATAATCAATCCATAAGAAATCTGATCGAGGCCTGCCCCGCCGTATTCCTCTGGAATATAAGGACCAAAGGCTCCAATTTCTGCCAATCCTTTAATAATAGAGGTAGGGAATTCTGCTTTTTGAGCAGCTTCTTCAATAATAGGAGAAACTTCACGTTTTACCCATTCGCGCGCCGCATCACGCACTAATTTATGTTCTTCGGTAAGTAAATCATCTAACTGAAAGTAGTCAGGTGCTTGGAATAGATCTTGTGCCATAGCGTGTTAAATATTGTTTATCCAAATATAAAAATTTAATTCAATTAATCCGTACTTTTGTTGCGTGAGGTTTACATTGACAACAAAAGAGAAATTAAAGAGCAGAAAACTGATAGAAGTTTTATTTGCTGAAGGAAAATCTGTAAAAGCATTTCCAATTAGAATGGTATATCATCCTATAGATCACTACTGCGAGGAATCCCCTTTGCAAGTAGGATTTGTGGTACCCAAACGCGGCTTTAAATTAGCCGTAGATAGGAATCATTTAAAACGATTAATGCGAGAAGGTTACCGCTTAAACAAACCCTATTTTACAGATAAAATTGGGCAACGTTACATTGTCATGTTTGTATTCATGGGCAACAAGCAACTAACAGCAGCGCAAATACATACTAAAATGAAATCTTTACTAGAGAAATTTACTTCTAGTATTGCCCCCGAGTTTCACGAGGATGATCTGTGATAAATGAGTACTGACTGCACGGGATCTCCGTTTTGAGAACTTCTGATCGCTTGCGGGCTGGATAACCCACTTACACCTAAACAATAACAATAGGTTTTTTTTCATAGAGCAGCGCTAATTCACTTTAGTTTCAATCATTTTTGTATATTTAAAAAAAAATGAAAATGCTAAAGAAATTTAAAAAGACAGCCATCGGAACTTTTCTTGTGGTAGCTGTCATGAGCACTGTTGCTTTTAGTTCAGATTTTTTCGAAATAGCCAAACAGATAGATATTTACACCACCTTATTTAAGGAGTTAAATATGTACTACGTAGACGAAATAAATCCTGCCGAACTTACGGACAGAGCCATCAAGAATATGCTAGGCGGCTTGGACCCTTACACCCGATATTACGATCAGCAAGGTGTGGAAGATGCACGTATTTCCGCCACCGGAGATTACGGAGGCATTGGTATGCGATCCCGCTATAAAAACTATGGATTAACTATTTTGTCTATTTATAAGGATGGCCCTGCACACAAAGCAGGTTTAATAGCCGGTGATAAAATTATACAGATAGATGATGTAATCGTTGAAGAGTTTAAAGACAAGAGCGTTATAAATTTGATCAAAGGAACACCGAACACCTCTGTGGACTTAAAAATTATTCGCAACGGAAAAACAAAATCAATTACTGTAGACCGACAAAAAATAGAAATAAACCCCGTTCCTTTTTATCAAATGATGGATGAAAAAGTGGGATATATTGCCTTTGTTAAATTTAACCGTCGTGCATCCTCAGAAGTAAAAAAGGCGTATAAAGACTTAAAATCTCAAGGAATGGAGCGACTTATTTTAGATATTCGCCATAATCCAGGAGGCTTATTAGGTGAGTCAGTAGCAATCTGTAACATGTTTTTACCCAAAGGGGAAATAATTGTAACGACTCGAGGGAAAATGAAAAAATGGAGTGACACCTACCGTACAAAAAGTGAGCCTACAGACCTAGAAATACCCATCGTGATTTTAATTGACGGCAGATCTGCCTCTGCCAGTGAAATCGTTTCAGGAGCCTTACAAGATTATGATAGAGCCGTAATTATAGGGCAGCGTTCTTTTGGAAAAGGACTCGTTCAACGCTATCGAAAACTGAGTTACGGCACCCAAATGAAAGTCACGATTTCAAAATACTACACCCCAAGTGGACGCTGTATTCAAGAATTAGATTATGCAAACAGAGCCAAAGACGGAACCGTCCCTAAATTCTCTGACGGCACCGTGAATTCCTTTAAAACAAGCAATGGACGCAAAGTGTATGATGGAGGTGGCGTATTGCCAGATATCGTCATACAAAAACCTACAACTACCGTAGCCACAAAAGCACTGTTTAGTTCTGATGCCTTTTTTAATTTCGGAACGGATTATTATTTTAAAAACCCAACGATTACAGCCGCAGACAAATTCTCTCTTCCTCAAATCGAATTCTCAAATTTACTTTCCTATTTAGGTAGTAATACCGCATTATTTACCACAAAAACGGAGTTACATTTTAAAAAATCGATGGAAATGGCTAACAAAGAAGGACTGAGTAATATCACCAATCAGTACCACAACTTATTGGATAAAATTCAAGAAGAAAAACAACGAGGACTTGAAAGTAACAAAACCGAAATAATGGACAAGCTCACCGAAAACATTGTACGTCGTTACTATTTTAACGAGGGCGTCTATCAACAAAAAGCAGCCCACGATCCTGTTATTTTAGAAGCAATGGCAGTCTTGAGTGATACAAAACGCTATGATAAATTACTAAAGTAGTATCAAGGAGTGAGTGAAAACACAATAGCCATAGGTAAAAATCATGCTATCCGTTAGCAATTCTCAACCAACAACTAGCAACCGTCATCCTCACGAACGCGGGGAAACTAACAACTAAATCCGATGTACCAAACAATAACCGCATTCTTATTACGATTTATGTCTCAAGCCACATTATTTAAATGGGGCTTTAACATGTCTCCGATGTACCGCCATACCAAAGCAAAAATTTTAACGGTCTCTGAAGACTTACACGAAGTAGTCATCAAAATCCCCTTAACATTGGGGAATAAAAACTTTGTCGGATCCATTTTTGGAGGATCACTATTTGCGGCCACCGACCCTATATTTATGATTCAATTGATGTGGATTTTAGGAAAAGACTATGTGGTTTGGGACAAATCTGCCACCATCAACTACAAAAAACCTGCCTACGAAAATGCCTATTGTACGTTTAAATTAAGTAAAGACTTATTAACTTCCATAAAAAAAGAAATTGCAGAAAATGGAGAAATGAATTTGGACTTAAAATTAGACATCTGCTCTAAGGATACTGTTGTTTTTTGTGAATTAAACAAGACTTTATATATTGCTACAAAAACACATTACAAAGAAAAGATGGCCAAACGAAAATGATACAATTTATTAGAACAACCGCGAGCCATTCCGATTTCATAAAACTCGTACACTTACTAGATGCTGATTTAAAAATAAGAGATGGAAAAGACCATGATTTTTACCATCAATTTAATAGTATTGAGCAGCTAGAATACGTACTCATAACATACCTAGAAAATGAAGCAATAGGCTGTGCTGCACTAAAAAAACATGACACCGCTATTTTCGAGATAAAACGTATGTATGTTTTAGAAAAACAGAGAGGAAAAGGAATCGCTTCAAAATTACTAATACAGTTAGAAACTTGGTCAAAAGAACTAGGCATATATAAGTGTGTTTTAGAAACAGGCATTAACCAGCCAGAAGCTATTGGATTGTACCGAAAAAATGCTTATATTCAAATAGATAATTACCATCCCTATGAGGGAATACCTCACTCTTTATGTTTTGAAAAACAACTTTAAACCTATTATTCTTTAATGAAAAATAATACTTTGTCTTTATGAAAACTAATAGTTGCAATTATAAGATTCTTAAAAACACCAAATTGGTGCTTCAATATTACCGTGGAAAATATGACATTCCAGAAGCCAAAGCAATGAAGATTCAAATTTTGGAAGCCCCTTCCTATAAAGAAAATTCTGATTTTATCATAGACATTAGAGACACCACTATATCAATAGATTTTGAATCTATTAAGGCCTTCAGTTCTTTTGTAGAAAATTACTTAGAGAAAAACAAAATTAGCAAAACAGCCATTCTCACTAGCAGTCCAAGCCAAGTCGCAAATTCTGTCACTTTATTCAGTTTCCTAACAAAACATAAAAACTATTTCCGGGTTTTCAATAGTCTTTCCGCTGCAGCCCAATGGATAGGACTAAACAGCAAAGAAGAACACTTAGCACAAGAAACATTATTGATACTAAAGGAGCGCTAAAGGAAGCGACCATCTTCTTGTTAAATATTTCACAATACGTCATATAATCTGCACCTAAATCATCAAAGTATCACAACATGTCGCATCTCATAACCACACATTTCTTCGGATGGATTTACAAAAAATACCGCTAAATTATTGATTCTAAAAAAACAACACAAGCCCTTGTGTATCTGCTTATTACTAAAACAGCAATGATAAATCATTACATCTGAAAAACAGACCATAAATTACGATACCAATATTTTATACAATAGTATTTAACCAATAACGTAAAAAAAGCACCAAAACCTTTAGGACCTTAAGCCCTCTATCACTGACAATTATCAGCGATTTCCGAGCTAACAAAAGTTACTTTTGTAGTATAATCAATTTATCTAATCAAAGTAACGGAGTATGAACAAGCTATTGAGAATTTTATTTTCCCCACGGACTACATTAGGGCTGTTAGTGATCTTTGCGGTCGCGATGGGACTCGCCACCTTTATCGAAAATTCCTACGATACAGAAACATCTAAAATTGTAGTTTATAATGCCTTTTGGTTTGAAATTTTAATGGTTTTAATGGCCCTTAATTTTTTTGGAAGTATCAAGAGATATCAATTACTCACTTGGAAAAAAATGGGAGGTTTTGTATTTCATATCTCTTTTGTTATTATGATGATAGGTGCAGCCGTAACCCGTTATGCAGGTTTTGAAGGAATGATGCATATTCGCCAAGGGAAAAGTACGAGCCACATCGTAAGCAGTACTAAATTTTTACATGTACGTGTCCAAGAAAAAGGCAAAGAAATGAATGTAAGCCACCCTGTTGGCATCAGTCAGATAACAAGTAATTATTTTGACACCTCAATCGCAACACTTTCTGACAATAACATAGACATTGCTTATAAAAATCATTTATACAATGCACAACAAATGTACGTCCCCTCAGATCAAGGAGGTTTTGCTATCATTCAAATTAGAGTCAATGACGATGGAGGGCATGAACACGACATCACCATCCGAGATGGCGATGTGAAAATGCTCCACAATGTCCCCGTAGCATTTAACAACAACAAATATCCAAACTCCGTAAATATTACAGGAAGTATCGGCAACTTAAAAATTAGTTTTCTAGGAGAAATAACCCAAAAAGTAATCGCTTCTAAAGAAATAAGTACGCTAGAACGAGGTGTTTATGGAGCTTTTAACACGAAGCATAGCTTTGCCCCAAAAGGGACGGGTCTTTCTATTAAACTCAACAGCGCAACAGCCAACAATCGCATTAAATATGTTGCAGGAGCTAAAGGACAATCGGGGCCAAACGCACTGGTTTTAGAGGTAAGCTACAAAAACAAAACCCAAGAAGTCACCTTAACAGGAGGCGCTGGATACACAGACAATTTCCAAGAAATACCACTAGAAGGCATCCGTTTACAACTGGCCTATGGGGTAAAGAAAATTCAATTGCCCTTCTCTTTACAATTAGACAAATTTGAATTAGACCGCTATGCGGGTTCCATGAGTCCCTCCTCCTACGCAAGTCAAGTTACACTTATTGATCCTGCAAACGGAGTCAGACAAAAACACCGCATTTTCATGAATAATGTATTGGATTATAGAGGATACAGATTCTTCCAATCGTCTTATGATAAAGATGAAAAAGGAACGGTCCTTTCAGTAAATTTTGATTTCTGGGGAACGTGGATTACATACTTCGCTTATACTTTAATGATTCTCGGATTTATATGGACACTCTTCAACAAACACTCAAGGTACTGGGAACTCATGTCTAAAATAAAAAACTTACGCGAAAAAAGAAATGCTTTAACGCTCTTTGTAATTGGTGTTTTAATGAGCACGAGCATCACTGCCCAAGACAATCACAAGCATCAACAAAACAAGGAGCACGAACATGTCGCCACTTCACAATTTTCTGTAAGCGAAACCCATGCTACTAAATTTGGAGCATTAGTCACCCAAACCTACGAAGGCAGGTTTGCACCTATACACACTGTTGCTATAGATGTCATTCATAAAATCTCTAAAAAAGATTATGTAGAAATACCTGGACGTGGAAAAATTTCAGCCGTTCAATTATTTTTAGACATGCCTTTAAACCCTGATTTCTGGAAGGAACAAAAATTAATTTATGTTAGTGATCAGTCTATAAACGACGTTATAAATGTACAAGGAGAACGTGTTGCTTTTCGTGATTTTTTCACTCCAAAAGGAGACTATAAACTTAGAAAATACGCAGAAGAAAGTTTCAGAAAGCCTGATGGGAAACGTAATAAATTTGACAAAGAAATTTTAAAAATCAATGAGCGTTTGGAAATTTTCATGATGACATTCCAAGGGCATATGATGGATGTTTTTCCTATAGAAAATTCAGAAAACAACAAATGGATTAGTTGGGATGATAAAATCGCTGGCATGGAATTAACAAGTAATATTAAATTTATAAATGAGGACCTACAGCTTCCCTTTTTTAGTTATTCTAATATTATGCGCGCCTATTTCATCTCTCTAATTGAAGCAACAAAAACGGCAGATTACAGCAAAGCAGATAAAATCCTAGGTTATATAAAATCCATTCAACGCCAACCAAGTACTCTTGGATTAATCCCGTCAGAAGCCAAAATTGATTCGGAAATCTCCTATACAAATTCTAACATTTTCATCAATTTAAAAAACATTTACGGATTGCTAAGTATCCTTTTATTAGTCTTGGCATTTATTGACAACATCCGGGCAAAAAAGAGTAAAATTGTAAGCATCTCATTAAATGTATGCATTGCAGCCTTAGCCGCAGGATTTATCTATCACACTTACGGAATGGGAATGCGCTGGTATATCGCTGGACACGCTCCATGGTCTAATGGTTATGAAGCATTGGTCTTAATTTCATGGTCTAGTTTACTGGCTGGTTTTAGCTTTATGCGCTATTCAAAAATCACCTTAGCAGCGACTGCATTACTGGCTTTTTTCACCTTAATGACAGCAAGTCATAGTAGTTACGACCCACAGTTGACAAACCTGCAACCTGTATTAAAATCGTTTTGGTTAATTATCCACGTAGCTATCTTAACCATCAGTTATGGATTCCTAGGGTTGGGATTAATTTTAGGGCTGTTCAATATGGTTATTTACTTGATAAAAACACCGAAAAATGAAGAGCGTCTTTCCTTAGTTTCTAAAGAATTGACCTACATAAACGAAATGAACATCACCATAGGATTGTTTTTAGCTACCGTAGGAACCTTTTTAGGAGGAGTATGGGCTAATGAATCTTGGGGACGTTATTGGGGATGGGATTCTAAAGAAACTTGGGCCTTAGTAATTACCGTTGTATACACTATAATCTTACATTTCAGATTGGCACCAAAATTAAAAGGAGAATATATATTTAACGTCGCTTCAATCGTTGGATTCGGATCTGTATTAATGACTTTTATAGGAGTAAATTATTATTTCACAAAAGGAATGCACAGTTATGGCGGAGGAAGCACGCCTAACTTCCCTATGTGGGCATGGATTACCATTGGAAGCATTGTGTTGCTAATTGTGGCAGCAGGAATCAAGGAAGCTAAGCATCGAAAAACTGTAGAACAAAAATAAACACCCCTCATATATTTTAGTCAAAACCCTGTATTTATGTTTAAATACAGGGTTTTATTTTGTTTAAAAATCAAGAAATAATTGTCAGTGAACACGTCAGTTCGAGTGGTTTCCGTATAAATTTGGTTTAGAATTTATACGGAAATTGTATCGAGAATTCTTACTAAGTATATCTGAACATAAATTTCTCGATACTATTA
>NVRM01000134.1 GCA_002400885.1 Flavobacteriaceae bacterium | reverse complement strand
TAGAAAACAAGTATTATTATATTCTTTATTTTTCATTCTTTTGAATAGTTGCAAGGAAAAAAAATAAACATAATTTCAAAAGGTGTTATTGAAAAAGTAAAAGATTATCATTATGGCTATGGTATATTTGATGTAGAAGTTTATTGTAAATTGTCTTATAATGGAATCATATATGGTGGACTATATACCGGAAGGTTTGAAGGTGGCTATGGTACAAAATTTAAGGTGAATGATTCTATAATAGCTACGCTTTCGGAATTAAAAAAAGGAGAAGTAAATAAAATAACAAGTTTTAGATTTTATAAGAAGAAACTTCCTTTACAAAAATAGCCCCGCTCACACTTGAATAAGTACATCGCTGCCGCCAATTTTATTGTGTAGCGGTAATAAGTAAGCCATGTAAATATTTGTCTTTTCTGTTCTATTAGAATGCATGAAAAGAGTACTTCTAAAGTGTTATTAACCTACTGCGGTCACACCATACAATCATACGAGAGCGATGAAACAGCTCCTGTTTATTTGGCTTTTTTTTACTTGTCAATACTATTTTATGGCTAAGAATGTCTTTTTTTATAGGTGACTTTTTCTAGTCTTCCAATCTGGGAACAAAATACAATCTTCACACATACATAAATACATACTATATTATTCTTTTTTTTTATTGATTTTAATCTAAAGAAAAACAATACGTAAAGAAAAAAACCTGAACGATGCGAGCATCGTTCAGGTTTTAACTTATAGTATTTAGAGGTCACAAATAATAATTTGAGTCCATCATAAAGAGGATAGTATTATTTAGTATCCCACCATAATTTTGTTGTAAAATTATCACTGCTTTTTAATTTAGAAGCTGCTTCTTTTACATTGATTCCATTAAGTATTTTTTCTCTCACAGGAAACACCAAACGCATAGGAAGATCACTCATTTCTTTCTGTTTAGGAAGAGACATTGTAGGAGCATCTAAACGACGTGCTTCTGCCCAAGCTTCTGGACCTTGGAATAAAAGAGCAACCCATTTTTCTTCACCGATACGGTACATTTTATCTGTGGCTTTTTCAAAATCAATACTGTCTTGTGCTAGATAGGTTGCAATCTCACTTGCAACATCTCCCTCATAAGAAACTAACTCTGCATTGTACTCGATAGAAGCAGTAACCCCATTGTTATAATGTTCTTTTGCAGTTCCTGTAAGATCATAACCTCCGCGTAAAGCAGCTTCAGCTAAGAAAAATTCAACTTCTGCATAGTCCATAAAGATACCAGGAGCATCCTGTTTTCCGTTATAAAAGATACTGTAGTATTTTCCGTAAGTACCGATGGTTTTATTTCCAACATACTGAGGGTTGATAATAGATCCACTCCAGAAATCACCTTTTTCACCATATTTAACGGCTCCTTCATCTCCCCAATAGGTAGCTGACCAGTACATGTTTTTTCTAGGATCTTTATTTTTAGTTTGTATATCATAAATAGTGCTACTCGGTGCAATAGGAGGGCTCCATCCGTCAAGGATTGATTCATAATAGATATTGGCATCAGGAGAACTCAAGTATTGGTATAAAGCATTGTCTACGTTCGAAGTAAATACTCCTCCGTTTTCATTGACTGCTTTGTTTGTGTATTCAATAGATAAAGCAGGAGCAACATCTGAGACACGCATGGCCAAACGAAGCATTATTGAATTGGCGAATTTTTTCCATTTCATAAGATCCCCTTGGTATATGATATCTTGAGATTCTAGTCCTAAGTTTGTCTCCGTTTTAACGGTAGACACGACTGTATAGAGTTCGCTCAAAAGAGTTTCATATATTTCCTGTTGAGAATCATACTCTGGAGTTTTGTTTTTTAAGTCAAAAGCTTTCGAGTACATCGCAGGCCCATTTGCATCTGTTACATGCTGAATTGTAAAGGCTTTTAAAGTAGCTGTAATTAACCTCCAAGCATTCTTTTTGTCTGTAGACAAGATTGCTTCCGGTTTTTCGTCGATAGCCGTTTGTAGCTTCACAAGGTTTCCTGCAACGTAGTAATAGTTTCCGATATAAGAATCTAATAAACCATCTCTAAAGACAAAGTTACTTTCATCGGTATAATTATACTGTGAAAAATGCTGTGCTTGCACTCCCATTACGTTGGAGTTAACATCGTAATTAATATAGTGATTAATTAACGTTGACTGTGCGGATGGAAGTAAAAACTTTCCGTCTATCGATGTCGCCTTTTTTGTATCTGTATTAATGGATTCAAAATCGTTGGTACAGGACATCAGTATGATGCTAATTCCGAGGATTAGCGATCTTGTTATATATTTTAAATTTGTCATTTTCTAAAGTTTATTAATTAAAATCCTACTTGTACACTTATTCCAAGAGACCTTGTGGTAGGCATGGTTCCCATGTCTAAACCTTGTACATTTCCAGCACCATAGGTTGCTTCTGGATCAATATGGTCTATTTCTCTGTAAAGAATGGCTAAGTTTTTACCAATTAGGGCAAAGGTTAATTTAGAGAGTTTTAATTTGTCTAGATACTGTTGGTCTACAGAATAGCTTAAAGAAACTTCTCTTAATTTTACGTAGGAAGCATCAAATATTGATCCTGCCTTAGGATTACGTCCGGCATCAAAAAGATCTTTTGCTGCAACTCTTGTTTTATTCACACTACCATCTTCTGTAACTCCGTCTAACACAAGTCCTCCTCCGTCGTCAAGAGAATTACGTAGGTCATTTCCAAGATCATTTAAACCAACAGTCTCTTCTAAGATCCCTGTTTGTTTTCCCCAATAATGTGTTAAAGAGAATAAGTCTCCACCCATTTTAATGTCGATCAAGGTGCTTAAAGTGAATTTTTTGTAAGTGAATGTATTACTAACACCCGCTCTCCAATCTGGATTTATATCTCCAATGATTTGATCATCATCTGAAATTAAATAGTATCCATCTTTATCGACTAGCTTATTTCCGTTACCGTCATATTTATAATCAGTACCTACTAAAATCCCATAAGGCTCTCCTACACGGGCCACAACAGATACGTGGTTAGAGTTTAGAACGTGTGATGTGATTCCTGGAGCTAAAGCATTAATCATACTTTTGTTGGTAGACCAGTTAATAGCGGTATTCCAAGTAAAGTTTTTGTTTTTAATAGGTGTTGCAAATAAGGCAACCTCATATCCGATATCTTCTTTTTCTCCTGCATTTACATATTCAGAATAGTATCCTGTTCCGAAGGAAACGGATCCTGGTATGATCTGATCTTTGGATTTTTTGTTATAATAAGAAGCATCGATTCCTAAGCGGTTATGGAAAAATTTAAGATCAACCCCAATTTCATAAGATTCTTGTGTTTCTGGTTTTAATTGATCGTTGTATTTGGTAGAACCATTTACATAACGAATCACTTCACCAAAATTCCCATTGTTGTAATAAATATCATTCAACCTAGCAAAAGGTGCACCGTTTCCTACTTGGGCCCAGTTGGCACGTATTTTACCAAAGCTTAAGAATTCTGGTTTGTACAGTTTAGAAAAGATAAAACTACCAGAAATGGATGGGTAAAAGAAACTATTGTTTTTTTCAGGAAGGGTAGAAGACCAGTCATTACGAGCAGACAAATCTACGAAATAGGTGTTTTTATAACCAAAAGACATGGTTCCAAAAGCACTATTAACTTCTTCTTCACTTGCCCAATCACTTTTTCCGATTTTGTCAGATACAGAGTTGGAAATGGTATACAATCCGTCAATTACTAATCCTCCTGTTGTGTACAGCCCAATTCCAGAAGCTTGGTTGGTTCTATGTGCAACTCCAAACATTCCCGTGATATTAAAATCATCAGTAATATTCTTGTTTATGTTCAGCATTAAGTCGTAGTTTCTTTCGGACTGTTTTCTAGATGATTTAGTGTACCTAGAGGTTCCAAAAGAGCCTTTGGCGATTCTAGTTTCAATATCAAAATCATAATGATCCAAACTCATACGTCCAACTGCCGATAACCAATCGTTAATTTCGTAATTTAAACTCCAGCTACCAATAAGTCTGTTTCTTTCATCTTCTGGGAAGTTGTTGTAAACAGTCCAATAAGGATTTTCCCAAAAAGCAGGATTTGATTTGTCTGTAGCCCCTCTATTCCATGCTTGCATCTCTCCGTTTGACAGGGTGTATTCTTTTAAACGGTCATAATCAACGTTTGTTTGCATCCACATACCTGCACTGGCCATAAATGACAAGGAATTTTTATAATCATATCCTGTACCTGGTCTGTTTTTTGTGTAGGCATTAATGTATTGTCCTGTTACAGTAGTACTCAGTTTTTCAGAAAGATTTAATGTTCCGTTAAAAGAAATAGTATTTCTTTTTAATTTTGAATTTGGAACTGTTCCTTCTTGATCTGTATTCGACATGGAAACTCTGAAATTTCCTAAATCATTACTTCCGTTCAAGGCAATACTATTGATTTTTGAAACACCTGTTCTAAAAAAGGCTTCAGGTCCACGTTTTGCAACGGTCCAAGGTCTTGTTTTTAGGTACATATCTGGATTTCCTTCATCGAGACCATCCCAGTGTAATACATCAATACTAGCGTCAAATTTTGGACCCCAACTTTGATCTTCTCCATAATTAACAACTTTAAATGTTTTTCCATTGATCGTTTCTTCTGAAAAAGTAGAAGAATTACCACCTCCATATTGGTTTTGGTAATTTGGTAATGTTGCTTTGTTTATTTGATCAAAAATAAGACTGCTTGAAAAATTAATACCTAATCGATCCGAAGAAGTTCCTTTTTTGGTCGTAATTAAGATCACTCCATTAGATCCTCTAGATCCGTATAAAGCGGTTGCACTTGCACCTTTTAAAATAGAAATTGAAGCAATGTCATCAGGGTTAATATCAGAAGACATATTTCCGAAATCATATCCACCACCACCCCTGGTAGTTTCAGATCCATTTACAGATGCATTTGAAATTGGAATCCCATCTACAACATACAAGGCTTGATTATTTCCTGTAATAGAAGATCCACCTCTAATAATAACATTTGTAGATCCACCAAGGTTTGAAGAAGTAGTAATATTTACTCCGGCAACACGTCCACTTAGTCCACTAGCGACACTTGTAGGTTTTACTGCCGATAGTGATTCTCCACTAATTTTAGTAACCGCATATCCCAGTGATTTTTCATCTCTTTTAATTCCCATCGCTGTTACAACGACTTCATTTAATAAATTACCTTCTAACAAGGAGAAGTTAAGAGTGTTTGATTCACCAATTGTTTTTTCTTTGGTTTCGTAACCAACAAAACTTGCGGTAAGTACCTCTCCAAGGTTTACTTCGATTGTGTAATGTCCATCAAAGTCTGTGAGCGTACCATTTGTGGTTCCTTTCACAATTAAATTTACACCTGGTATGGGCATTCCGAAACTGTCAGAAACAGTACCTGTGATTGTTTTTTGTTGGGCAAAAGTAAATTGCACAACTAACACCAGTAAGAGTGTCATAAGTCCATTAATCTTTGTTCTCATTTGTCAAAATGTTTGAATTAATATTATTTGGTTACGCCATTATAGCTACAAAAAAAAACATAGTTACACCTCATTGATTACAAGGGGAATAGTGCTGTTTTTATGTGGATAAAATAGCGTATTGTAAAGCTAGAGTAATTAATATTTAGGCGAGAGCTAATGGTATTGTAAGACGTGTATGTCTAAGGGGCTTAAAGTGTGAAATCAGTAATTATGTTTAAAACTATCTGTAAGATTGATAGTAGCGTCTGAGTAAATCATGTAATAGTGTAAAAAAGACCTGTTTTAAGATTTAAGTATAACGTTAAAAAAGGATTGTTTTAATGTTGAATTAACAAGGTAATTATTGAAATAGCTATGTATTGATAACATTATAAAAAACAGCTGTTTTGACGCTTGTTTCGTTTAAAACAATTCATCTTCCGGATGTTGTAAATGAAACAATTTTAACTCAAGGTGATTGGATATAATGATGTAACTACAGAATTTTATTCAGATTGATGTTCTTATTGAGTTAAGTTTTTGAATGTTCTTACCGCGCTAATAAATAAGTAAATTCTCCTTTTTATAAAATTAGTTCATCGTGATTTTTAGGAGTAAGCATCCCCTTGATTAATCAGTTATTGTACCTTTTTTGTATCCTATTTATATAAGAGATGTTTTCATAGCTTTTTTTAGTATAAGCTGTTTTTCTATTGGATAAACGGTAGCTCTTCTAAATAATATATAAGAAAATGAGAATGCTACTTCTAAACTGATAAAAAAAGCAATGTGTTCGAGCACAATTTTGATCTTTTTAGATTTATAGAGGTAGAATTTAAGCAAATTCTGAATTTCGAAAACGCAATAGCATGGCTTAAAAGAGGAAGGATATGAGATATTCAAAACACATTTATAATTTATAATGATTCTAAATAGTAAACAATACTGCCATTTACATCGTTTTCGTAAATGTAAAATAAAATAAAAAAATACGAATCAGTCTTATTTTGTTTAATAGCAGCATTCATAAGGGGTTGACAGGTGTTTTTACGGCTATAATTTTCGTAAATTAGCAACAGTAAAAATCAGATAAAACGAAAAGAGTATGAAACGTACAGATGAAAAATCTTTGGACTTGCAAAACAAGTCTGAGAAAATAAAACGTAAAGATATGATTCGCTACATCAATTTGCAATTGGCATCTATGGGGCAACCTGTATATCAAAACGGTGATGTAAATTCGAAAGAAGGACTGGCAGATTTAAAATTTATAGAATTAACTAGCAACCTTGTTAAGAATTATAAATCAATGACACGATTGTTGTCAGATCACCTTTGTCCAGCCGATCAAAGAATTCAAAAATTTATAGATCGTTATTTGGCAGATCAACATTTGGACTCGATTCCAAAACTACCAAGTACTACCTTTATATTAGGTCAAGCAGGAGTGGCGCGTGAATTGAGCTTACCAGCCAATAAAAATGAGCACATTACCGATTACCTAAAGTCATATAGAATTAAGCAAGGAGTATTGCACAATCCAAAGCACGATAAGAGAACGACCAAAGGTTCTTTTCATATTGTGAGTGGAGGACTGCCTGTTCCAAATGATAAAATTGAATTGCCGAAATACGCTTGGGCTAAATTTTTAGAAAAAGCATTCTCTCCAAGTGAAGAGTTTTTAAAATTACCATTTACGGCAAGTCAAGAAGAGAAAGCAGGGTTATTTACCTCTTTATACTTACGACCAATTGTAAGTCCTGAAGTGAAAGGGATTTCGACAGAGAAAACCATGGAAATTCGCTTTTTTGCACCAGGTAGCTTTGTGAGTAACTTGGATTTTGTAGAATCAATTTTCGGAAATGCAGGAGATCCTACATTGGCCATGAATGACGCTGGATTGGATGTTGCACACTGGACCGGACATACGGGCTGTGTGGTATTGGCACCGCAGTTGTTAGAATTGACTAAAAAAGAATTGGGTTTACCTAATTACGCAGACGCTACAGAAAGAGAACGTAGAGATGGAATTTGTTGGGAAAATGAAGATGAGAAATACAACAATGGTGTTGCATTTAAACTCACCTGTAGAGATGAGAGCGGTACCGTGATCACTTTAATTGCCGACAACTATTTTGGTTATTCTAAAAAGGAAGTGAAAACTCAGATTGGGTATTCAGCGAATCTTTTAGGCCTTGCCGAAGAAGAACATGCGGGTGGAGCCATTGCTTTTCCACGTAAAAACTTAGGAGATCAGTTTGACGGGAAATTGTTTATGAACAATATTCTTAAAAAACAATTCAAATATACCGATGTTATTTCGGAATATAAAGAAGCATTGACAATTCACCCAGAAGGATATGCTGTAGATAAGGAATTCACGAATATTTTCTATATCAACGAAAACGCAAAGATAGATTTATACAAAGGTAAAATCACTTGGCAGCAAGACGGTAAGGAGGTTCAAATAAATTTAACCTTAGGGAATTTTTATGTCCATCCTTCAGGAGTGAAGATTCACATGGAAAAACATCCAGAATCTCCATCTTGGCGCTTGGTCAGTACGGCTGCTGAAGGGACTTTCTGTCACAAACCATGTACAGTTTCTGGTGGAGGGAAATCTGAGATTTCTAAATCATTATTAAATGCTATTATTTATTCTTCGTTTTATGTAAAAGATTTTGACGAAGATTTTAAAATTGCAGACACTGTAATTCAATACAATTACGCAAAACGCTGGAAAAAGGAGGAAGACTGCAACGAATCTTCAAGAGCTTTGTTGAGTTCTGATCGTACGCTTGGTTCTGTGGTGAAGTTATTGACGCCATCTGCCTATTACACCGAGACATACAATGCGTTTTTAGCAACCGTTCCTGATCATGTGAAAGCATTGGTCTTATATGTAAAACGTTTTTACCGTCCAGAACGTACGGACAGTGATTGGAAAGAGTACTTTTCTGTAGATGTTGTAAATGGTAAAAATGGACACGAATTATTATTCAATAATCGTAAAATTGTAGCGAGTTACTTACGTATTGGCTTTGCCAATGACAATTCTTGGTATTTACATAAATTACGTACCGATTTTATTGCCGCAGCAAAAATTCAGATGGAGGATGATATTACAGCTTCTATCGTATTGCCAAAAGAGCGTTTTAAGAACTTGAATCCAGATTATAGCAATCACCGTAGTGTAAAAATTACTGCGAATTGTGAAAAACGATTCTTCCAACGTCCTGATGAAGCTATTATTAGAGGTTATGATAAGGATGCAGAAGCAGATTTATCGATGAGTAACAATTTCTGTTCTAATTACGAGCCTTTAACCAGGGAAGACGGAATAGAATTACAAGCAGATGCTATTGGATTTGCAGAGTATACACTCCCTATTCAAAAAATTATAAAAGGAGGAGTAGAAGATGAAAAAGGACACTATTTCATCACACCGTCTCATCCAAGAATTGTAAATGGAGAACCTACTAAGAACCCTAGGTATTTACAAATTCGTCCAGATTTAGTAAACCCAGTAGATGATCGTTTGGCAGAAGTAGGTGTACGTTTAGCACGTAAAGTTCCTGCAGGAGAAGCGGTACATCATCCTGTAAATGCTATTTTGGCAGGTCGTCGTAACAATCCAGCGGATAAAGCAGCAGGGATTAGAGCCTTGAGTGTGTACAATCCTATACATTATCAAGAATTACCTGAGTTGTTTATGGACTTTATCTGTAGTTTGACAGGGAAATCGCCATCTACCACAGGAGCAGGATCGGAAGGAGCCTTAACCAAAGGACCTTTTAATATGTTATGTGCTACCTCGGATCTTAACAATGCCTTATTATCACATATTTTAACTGATTATGAAGGATTCTCTTCAGCAGCTGGATATGTAGGATCGGACAATCGTTTTGACCATGATATTTCTTTATTGATTCCAGAATTATGGTGTCGTTTAGAAGAAAAAGAGCGTGACCCAAAACGTTTGATTGCAGAAGGGTCTTTAGAGAAATTAGAAGATTTTGAATATGAAGGACAAACCATTCAGGCGAGTCGTTTAGGTTATAGAATCACAGAATCTTTCTTATTTAGAAATATGAACCGTATTTTTGATGAGCCACAAGCAGTGTTTTCTGAAAAAATGTTGAAACCAGAATTACAGGATATGGAAGCCTATGCAGATGGAATCAATAATATTGTAGAAGCACAGGAGAAAGTAGGGTTAAACTACTTTGAAGATAAGAGTGTAGAAGCAGCGATTCCACCATTAAAAATCTTATTGAACATAATGGCTTATGGACATTTTGAAGGGAAAACCATCAACGATCCTAGTCTTAGAAAACAATTTGATAGAGATGTAGTCATCAATTCTGCTTGGTATCAAGAACGTTTGGAATTAAAACAACAAATAGATATAGATCGTTTAAAAGACGGAATAGACTATTTGGAGACCTTTCAAGCTAATGAATTGAATACGGAAGCGAGTGAAGAATTGAATTTAAAGGTGCGTTTGACCGAGGCACAACAAGAATTGGGCTATGTGAGTACAAGTACTTACTTAAACAATTTGGTTGGTACTATTGGTGCAGATGTATTGTTTAGAAAATAAATTATTTTATATTATTCTTATAAAAGAGACCTCTACGGAGGTCTCTTTTTGTTTCTAATTACTAATTGTATATATTAACAATAAAAAATAACATGAGAAAAATTGATTTTACACAGTTAGAGGATATTCGTGAATTTTCTCGAAATTACGATTGTTATAAGGAGCAGGTTTCTTTACCTAAGGAGCTTCGTTTTAAAATAGAGAAAGTACATCAAGTACTGGAATATGAAATGATAACCAAAGGAGAAGCAGAAAGCAGGATTATAGCTATTATCATTAAGTTTATGGAGAGTCTGGTTTGATTCTGGAGCCCCGAGGAGCTCGTTTTCGGAATGTTGTTAGCATAGGGGCTTGGTGATGTGTATAGTTTAATAGTACCCCCGCATGTCTTTAAAATCGAAGCTAGGATTACTTTATAATTTCGAAAAGCTGTGAATTAATTTAAGGATAGCATCATTTTTTACTTTTAGTAATCTGGAAAATCAAATGATTCTAAAAGAAGGCGTCGTTATTTTTCTTGTTTTTTTGTTTATTATAGTGCAGTAAGTTTATTTTGAAGTACTCATTGTTATTATTAGGTGAGGACGCTATAAAGTATTTGTTTATTTTCTTCACCAATTAGGATCTCTTTTTTAGCTGTTGTGTCAAATTAGCATTGGATTTTTTAATTCTAAAAGAGGGGCTTATGTTTTTTTGAAAACAATTAATTCACTTCGGCAGGAGGCAATTGATTGATTGTCTGCGTTGTAGTTCTAGGGGTGTCACTACTTCCTCAATTCCATGATATAAATTCAAATTTTTTTTAGGAGAATGATTGCTGTTTTAACTATTTATTATATCTTTGTGTCATAGTTAAATAGGACACTAATACAATAGGATATGATTCACTTAAAAAAAATGACGTTTTTTTATGATAAAAAACAACCTTCCTTGTTTCAAAATGTTGATTTCTATCAACCCACAGGGAATATTATTGGGTTATTTGGTGCAAATGGCGCTGGAAAATCCACCTTATTAAAATTGATAGCAGGATTAATACGACCTAAAGAAGGGAGTATTAAGGTCAATGATTATTTGCCAAGTAATCGAGACCCCCGCTTTTTACAAGAGATATTTTTAATTGATGAAGAACTCTTTTTACCCGATTTATCTATTAAAAGGTATATAAGTATGTTGGCACCCTTGTATCCTAAATTTGGTCACGATAAAATGAATCAAATTTTAGCGGATTTTGGGTTGCAGTCATCGGACCATTTAAAAAAACTATCTATGGGACAGCAAAAGAAATTTATCATTGCTTTTGGACTCTCCACCAATTGTAAACTATTGTTATTGGACGAACCAACCAATGGATTGGACATTCCCTCAAAAAAAATATTTAGAAAAGTGTTGGTGAATGCCATAGAGGAGGATCAATTGGTGATTATTTCTACGCATCAAGTAAAGGATATCGAGAATATTATAGATAAAATTGTAATCCTAGACCAAGGGAAAATTGCCTTTTCGGAAGAGCTTACACAAATTACCCGAAAATTACAATTTAAACATGTTTTTGAAGAAATGGATAAAAATGACGCCATCTATACAGAAAAATGTTTTGAAGGATATAAAGTTATTCTTCCAGTTGAAAATCAAGAAGAAACGGCCATAGATATAGAATTACTTTTTAATGCCGTTAATAACGATACTAAAATAACAATGTAATGATAGAAACACAAGAATTTTTTAATTTTAAAAGGTGTTACAATGCCTTTAAATTTGACCTTATTATGAATTCCAAAAAATTTATATACGGAAGTATCGCCATAGTGCTAGCTATGTTTTTTATGGATTTCTATGCATTGTCTACAGTCTCTCACGTATTTGCGTTTGGTGATTATGCTGCTTTGAGTAGTATAATGTTTATGATAGGCTTAGTTGTGGTGCTTGGAACTAGTTTTCCAATGCTTCGAAATAAACGAAGTTCTGTGGCTTTTTTAATGTTACCAGCTTCTGTATTTGAAAAATTTATGGTGCAATTTTTTCTGAGAATTGTGGTGTTTACTTTGCTATACATTCCAGTATGTTGGGGTGTTTTTAAAGGGGCTGTCCTCTTTTATCACCTGTTTGAATGGCCTCGTGAACTTACTATTTTTAGCTTTGGTTTGTTTGATTTATTTCATATAAAAAATATAGGATGGCTCGTTTTCTTGGGCATGTGTTGTGGGTTGTTTTCCTTTGCTATGTTTCTTTTTTCGGGAGCTATTTATTTCAAAAAACAGGCAGTATTTAAATCGGTAATTACATTGATTGTACTTATTGTTTTTGTGAGTTTGTGTTCCATGTTATTGTCTTATCTTTTTGTGCCAAGCTTGGTGCATATCTATGATTATGGAGTGTATATTAGAGATATTAACACCTATTTTACAAATTTTGGTTTGTACTTGTTAGTAATTGCCTTTGGGACCAGTTTGTTCTTGCCGCCATACGCTTATTATTGTTTAAAGGAAAAAGAAGTTTAATATGGAATTTAAATCATCAAAAGGGATTTATTTGCAAATAGCAGAACGTCTCTGTCATAAAATTTTAGCGAGAGATTTACTTACAGGCGATCGCGTGGTTTCTGTACGTGAGTTGGCGATGGAAATAGAAGTAAACCGAAACACCGTAATGCGTGCTTATAGTTTTTTACAACAAGAAGGCATTTTTGAGAACAAACGAGGTGTTGGTTTTTTTGTAGCAGAAGGGGCACTTGAAATTATAAAAAAGAAAGAAAAAAACCTGTTTTTTGAGGTAGAAATTCCGCAGCTATTAAAAAAAATACGTCTGTTAAAATTAAATAGTCAAGATTTAGAAAGTATAATTTTAGAAATTAAAAAACATGATTAAAATGAAAAAATCAAACATTATTTTAGCTAGTTTACTAGTGTTTATTGCGGTAGCCACCATTGTCCTTAATATTGATTTTAAAATGAATGAGGTTGCCTATAAAGATAAGATGGAAATTAAAGTTTTTAAGTTGAATAAGTACCGTAAGGATTTTCATGTTTCTTTGGAGCAATTAAAGGATTCTATGACAATTAAAAACTGGGATTCATTTATCTTTAAAAGTACGCTCTATCTTTCTTCTGGAGATGCCCATTCTATGGACGAATTTATGGGGTCAAATGCAGTTTATCTTAATTTTAAAATATACAGTGATTCCACAGCGTTATACCAAGCGAAAGTATGGGCGAAAAAAGCAGCTATTAGCAGTCCTAATAGTTGCTTGTACAACGATAATTATGCGCGTATTTTATTTGAATTGGGTTTTGTGAATGGAGCTGTAAAGTATGCGGAGATTGCAATGGAAAATGCGATAAAACAAGGAGGGAATAAAACGGGAATTTATTCAGAAAGGCTGACTCATTTTAAATCCTTTACTAGAGGTCAGTAGATAATTTAATGCTTTATAGTCCACTAAGTACACATAGTTGTGAGTGTTTTCATGGGGCAAAAATTTCTTCTGTTTGCTGAATACTTAAAAAAGGATGATAATTGTAAGGGATCTTTAGTTGATATGAAGTAGGGAAAAGACTTTAAATGTGTGAAATGTTCGTATAGGAAGAGTTAATTTAGAGTTGTATTTCATATCGCCTAAATAAGGCAACAGCAAGAAATAATATGTAACAACCTTATCATTATAGTAGTCAAAGCAAAGAGAATTAACCAACATAAATTCATAGGTGGCTAACTACGGATCTCGATTCTTTCAAATTGTATCAATAGATAGTAAAGTGCGCGTTGTTACAGGAAATGTAAAAACTAATTGAGTAGCGGTATGAGTATTGAAACATGTGTGCATGGAAATTGGGAGCAGGAGTTAGGTCATTGGGGAAATCAAAGTCAGGTAAATTTGTTCTTCTATGGAGAAGGTTAGGTGCCCTGGGAGTCTACCAATAGAATAGGAGGGATGTTTTTTTTAGGTAGTTTGTCTCAGTTTTTATTGAGGTTCAGTCTATTAGGGGTTTTTCTGGTTTCTCACTCCAAAAATCTCACATCTTTTTCACTATAAACATTGTTAAAACAAGAATAAGATTGTACATTTGCACCCTTAAAGTAAACAATAAATATTTTTATATGAATCATTACGAAACTGTTTTCATTTTGAATCCCGTTTTATCTGAAGTTCAGGTAAAGGAAACAGTAAAG
>NVRM01000133.1 GCA_002400885.1 Flavobacteriaceae bacterium | reverse complement strand
GCGGGCTCCAATCTGTGCTGGAGAAACAATTCTAAGTTTGTCGACTATTTCAAAAGAAGGGATTACCGGAACATGGTCTCCTGCCTTGGACAATACACTTACAAAAACATATACTTTTATGCCTTTTTCTGGGCAATGTGTAAATGCTGTTAATACCACAATAAAGATTATAGTGAATGAGTTAATTAGCCCTGTATTTGATGTCATTGAACCAATTTGTTTTGGAGAAAAACTGGAAAAATTACCCTTAGTCTCTACAAATAATATTTCGGGAACATGGACTCCAGAAATTGACAATACACAAACCACTACTTATACATTTACCCCAGATGATGGGCCGTGTGTAACAGAAATAAAAACGACCATAAGTATTCAAGTATTTCCAGTTCCTAATGCGGGACTCTCTACGGAATTAGTGGTTTGTATTACTTCTTCTAAGCTTATTTTATTTGAAGAGTTAGAAGGAAGTCCAGATGTTGGAGGGCTATGGACAAATGAATTAGGAGAAACATTGGACGGAGGTCATTTGGCAACCTTTAACCCTTTGAAAGAGAAGGGAGGTGCTTTTGTTTATACGATTACCACGACTCATTGTGGAGCAATGTCCACACGGATATTAATAAGTGTACTTGAGAAACCTATTATTAAATCGATACATGTTGTTGATTTTTCGAATGATAATGTCATTACAATTCATATGGAAGATAGTGAGTCGTATCAATATTCTATTGATGGATTTAATTATCAATCGGAAAATATATTTAATAATGTTGTTATAGGTGATTATACCGTCTATGTTAAAAACGATTGTTTTGAGGTAGAAAAAGAAGTGCAAGTATGTGGAGCTCCTAAGTTTTTCACACCAAATAATGATGGGGAAAATGACACATGGCAAGTGGTGTGTTTTGAAAATGATCCCACAGCAAGAGTGACTATTTTTGATAGGTTTGGAAAGGTGCTTAAAGTTTTTAAACCCAGTGCTAGGGGGTGGGATGGAACCTATATAGGTGAACTATCGCCCTCTACAGATTATTGGTTTGTATTGGAATATACTAAAAACGATGTGCGAATGCGGAAAAGAGGTCATTTCAGCTTGATTCGTCGGTTTTTAGAATAGGAAATATGTTGCTTTTCTTAACATAGTTTTGATGTAAGGCTAATGTTTTTGTAAAGAGCATTCCATCCTTTTTTTGTTGGTTTACATAAAAAAATGGAATTATTATTTATGGTTTTCGGGGCCTTGTTTTCCGTAATGAACCCTTTTGGAACCGTCCCTATTTTTGTAAGTTTAACAAAAGGACAAACAGCGAAAGAACGCAGTGCAATTGCCTTAAAGACGTCTTTAAATATATTGGTGATTTTATTGATTTCCTTCTTTTTAGGGAAATATATCTTAGTGTTTTTCGGAATTAGTGTCAATTCATTAAAAATTGCAGGAGGCTTAATTATTACCTCTTCCGGTTTTGCTTTATTGACGGGGAAATTTTCGGAGCATAAAGGAATGAAAAAAAAGAATGTGAAAGCAGATTTGGAGTCACGTTCAGAAATATCCTTGACACCATTGGCATTGCCTATGATTGCTGGACCAGGAACTATTTCCTTATTAATAACCTATAATCAAGAATACAGTGCAATGTTTGATGTTGTAGCGATTCTTGGAGCGATCGCTTTGGCAGCCGTAAGTGTTTTTTTAACATTAAAAAGTGCACATTATTTTGTGAGAATATTAGGTGCTTCAGGTATTAATGCTTTGTCTAGAATTATTGGATTTATTGTGATTGCAATTGGAATAGAGTTTATTATTGCCGCAGGTTTAAGTATTTTAAAAGTGGGGACTCTTTAGCGTATCAAGGTCTCTGAAATTCTGCTACTTGCAATTTTTGCTGCAATAAACCCTAAAATAAGAATGGTAAGAATCACGGTGATTATGTTTTGTAGGTTTAATTCTACAGGGTATGGGAATGAGGCATTAATCATAAAAAGTTCGTATTCCATTTGAGCAGCTATTAATAGGACTCCTATGGAAAGTCCTATGAAAAGACCAAATGTAGTGAGTAAAAAACCTTGCAATACAAATATGTTTTTAATTTGCTTTAGGGTACATCCTAAATTATTAAGTGTTTTTATATTACTTTTCTTGTCTATAATCATCATAATTATAGCGCCAATTACATTAAACAAGGAGATAATTACTACCAATGTAAATAGGAGGTAGGACATCAAGTTTTCTGTATTGAGCATTTTGTGTAATGCGGCATTTAATTCAATTCTTGTTTTTACTACATAGGCATCCCCTAGGATGCGCTGTATTCTTTTAGCAGTATTTTTTGAATTGCTGTTTGGGATTAATTTTATCTCTATGGCAGAAACTTGGTTTTTTTTGTAGTTTAATAATTCACGACCTAATTCTAAAGGAATAAAAACATATTTGTTATTTATTTCTTGTGTAAGTTCAATAATCCCTCCAGGTTGGACTAGAACTTCATTAAAAGCATTTTTTAAAGAAGTACTATAGCCCTTTTGAGGTTTAGGAACATAAATTTTTAAAGGTTCTAAAAAACTATAAACACCAATGCTTAGCTTATTGGCGATTCCGGCACCTACAACAGCTATTGGAAAAGGATTTGTACCTACCCATTTCCCAATAACGACAGTGGTATCCATCTTATTTACATTCGTGTAGTTTGTATCGACAGCTTTTATATAAGCGATCTCTGTTTTTTTATTGTATTCAAAAAAAGCACGCTCCTCAATAACGCTAGTTATTTGAGAAATATCGGACTCCTTCTTTAATTTTTTAAAAAAAGAAGCATCCGCAATTAATGTTTTTCCTTTATGTGAAGTAATTTGAATCTCAGGGTCAAATAATTTCTCGAAATTTAAACTGAATGTTTTAAGACCAGAAAAACCAGAGAGTACTATAAATAAAGACATCGTCCCTACAATTACGCCTATAGTAGCTATCAATGTAATAATATTGATGGTATTATTACTGCTTTTAGAAAAAAGGTAGCGTTTGGCAATGTAGAGCGAAATATTCATTTAGTTTTTGTTCTTATGCGATAAGATAGTTGGGTCTTTAATAGGATTTCCTTTGTTTCCTTTTAATGCATCGTCTAAATCTTCGATATAATCCAAAGAGTCATCACAGAAAAACTCCAAACTAGGCATTCTTCTTAACTGATGTTTAGTGCGTTGCGCCATTTCATAACGGATGGTTTTGTTATTATGCGTAACACCTTTCATGATATAATCACGATGTTTTTGAGGGAAAATACTCAAGTATACTTTGGCTACTGACAAATCCGAGGTTACACTAACCTTGGTCACAGATATTATCACTCCACTCATTCCTTCCTGCGCTGCTTTCTGTAGTACATCTACCAGGTCTTTTTGCAAAACACCTGCTATTTTTTTTTGTCTATTTGTTTCCATTCTGCAAAATTAACGTTTAAATCCCATTAAAATTCTATAAATTTGTATTGATTTGTCTTTTGGAGCCTCTAAAGGATGGTTTATGTGAGTTTTATCATTACTTAACAGCGAAAAAAGTTGTTGGAAATATAAGGTTTGTGTGCACGTTGGTTTTTTAGGCTTGTGAGAGGGAATCAAAGGGTGAGAAAAAACATTATAAATTAACATTTTGTAGTTTAATTGATGTGTTTAAAAAAGTAGTATGAACTTAGAAAATGTTATTTTTACGCCGAAAATGAAAAGTGATGTAGGAGAGGACTTCAAATGGTTTAAAAATAAAATTATTTAAAATTAAATATAATATACGTGAGTAATTCTTTTGAAAAGTACCAAAAACGACGATTAAGGTCGTCTTATTTTTCTGTTGTTATTAGTATTGCACTCGTGCTTTTTTTAGTGGGGCTTTTTGGTTTGGTGATTTTAAAAACAAATAAAATAGCCAACCATTTTAGAGAGCAGGTGGCCATTACCTTGTTTTTAAAAGATGAGATCAATAAAGACATCTTAAAGAAATATCAAAATGAGGTGGGAAAAGAAGCATTTGTTAAAAATATTACCTTTGTTTCTAAAGCTACCGCCGCTGCAAATTACAGTAAGGATATTGGAGAAGATTTTATTGCGTTTTTAGGGACAAATCCCTTAAAAGATGCCTTGGAAATAAGCGTTAAAGGTGCTTTTGTAACCCCCGTGAAAATGAATAAAATTACGGCGGACTTTAAAAAATCACCACTTGTTTCTGAAGTGATATACGATAAACCTTTAATTGAGTTATTGACAAAAAACATTCAACAAGTAAGCTTTTGGATGCTGTTGTTTAGCGGTTTATTTACCGTAATTGCAGTGGTGTTGATTAATAGCTCTATCCGATTGTCTATCTATTCAAAACGATTTACGATTAAAACTATGCAAATGGTTGGGGCAACTAAAGGGTTTATTAGGCGTCCTTTTATTTGGAAAAGTATACAGTTAGGCTTGTTAGGTGCATTGTTGGCCATGTGCGGAGTCATAGGCCTAGTGTTTTATTTAGATACCGTAATCCCGTCATTTGATTTATTAAAGGACACTATGGATTTAGGAATATTAGGGGGTGGAATTGTAGTGTTAAGTGTTTTAATCACTTGGTTGAGTACCTTTTTTGCAACGCGCCATTTCTTGAATTTACGCACAGAAGAATTATATTATTAAAACATACTGATGATGCCTTGGCGTCTCTAAATATATAAGAATGAATAAAAAAGAAGAAATAAAAGAAGAATTCTTGTTCGAGAAAAAAAACTATGCCATCATGCTGGTAGGTTTGCTGTTTATTGCACTTGGCTTTGTACTAATGTCTGGTGGAGGAAGTGAAAATCCAGAGGTGTTTAACGAGGCCATTTATAATTTTAGACGTATTCGATTAGCCCCAACCTTAGTGTTGATTGGTTTTTCAATCGAAGTATATGCCATTTTAGTAAAAGTAAAAAAGTAGTAAATGAATTACATACAGGCTATTATTTTAGCCATTATAGAAGGGATTACTGAGTATTTACCAGTCTCATCCACAGGGCATATGATTATTGCATCGTCCTTTATGCACATTGCAGACGACGATTTTACCAAACTGTTTACCATTGTAATTCAACTAGGCGCTATTTTGGCTGTAGTTGTGTTGTATTGGAAAAGGTTTTTCCAAAGTATGGATTTTTACTTTAAATTATTTGTCGCTTTTATACCTGCGGTTGTTTTAGGTTTGTTGCTAAACGACGTGATAGATGAATTATTAGAAAGTCCTCTTGTAGTGGCTTTGTCCTTAATTGTTGGTGGATTTATCCTCCTGAGAGTAGATGAATGGTTCAAAGCGAATGAAATATTAGACAAGGAAAACCCTACAGAACATACAACTATAAGTTACCTAACAGCTTTTAAAATTGGATTTTTCCAATGTTTGGCGATGGTTCCTGGGGTGTCTAGGAGTGGTGCTAGTATTGTAGGAGGGATGTCTCAGAAGCTAAACAGAAAAACGGCTGCTGAATTTTCTTTTTTCTTAGCCGTTCCTACGATGTTTGGTGCTACTGGGAAAAAATTATTTGACTATTACAATGCCGGATTTACCTTAAATAGTGATCAAATTAATTATTTAATTTTGGGAAATGTAATCGCTTTTGCGGTGTCTATTGTCGCTATTAAATCGTTTATTGATTATTTAAGTAACAAAGGATTTAAAATCTTTGGTTACTATAGAATTATACTAGGTGTCTCATTAATATTGATTCACTTTTTTATATACCCATTAACAATAATATAATGAAGACTGTAGATGAATTTAAAGAAGGACAGGTGTTATTGATTGACAAACCACTGAACTGGACCTCCTTTCAAATTGTAAATAAAATCAGATGGAATATCCGTCAAGAGTTTAAACTCAAAAAAATAAAAGTTGGTCATGCAGGGACCTTAGATCCTTTGGCAACTGGTTTGTTAATACTGTGTACAGGTAAATTCACGAAGATAATAGATACGTATCAAGGGCAGGTAAAAGAATATACCGGAACCATTACGGTAGGGGGAACCACCGCTAGTTATGATCTGGAAAGTGAGATAGATCAAGTTTTCGAATATAAACATATTACGGAAACCCAAATCAAGGAAACTACGCTCCAGTTTATTGGGGATATAGATCAGAAACCTCCTATTTTTTCTGCCATAAAAAAAGATGGAAGAAGACTCTATAAAATCGCTAGAAAGGGAGAAACTGTAGAAATTCCTTTTAGACAAGTTCGTATAGACGAATTTGAAATCACAAAAATTGACCTGCCAAATATCGAATTTAGAGTTGTTTGTAGTAAAGGTACTTACATTAGGTCTTTAGCATTTGATTTTGGAAAGGCACTAGATTCTGGAGCACATTTATCGGCGCTTAGAAGAACGAAAATAGGTAACTTTAGTGTAGAGGACGCCATGAATCCTTTTGCGTTTATCGATGATTTACGTGGAGAAGAAATTCAAGTTTAAATTGTTTAATACATAAAAAAAACCACCAAGAAAATATGTTCTTGGTGGTTTTTTTATGCTCATCAGTCACTACTCACTAACCAGTTCCATTAATTCAGTCATAGTACTTACACCTTTGTCTTTATTATACCATAATTGTAAGTTTTTCTTAATTTCAGCATCAATAACCCCATGTTCTTTTTTGTAATCACTTACTAGTTTTGCAGCTGCAGAAGGTCTAGGTCCCCAGGTGTTAATTACGTTATTGTTCTCGTCTAGGATAATAAGTTTTGGAATGGACTTCCCTCCATTTGTTAAAAACTCATTCATTAACGCTTCATTTTCATCGCGTAATACAATTTTCAGGTTTAAATTATCTGATCTTTCTGCAACGTGATTTATGATTGGAGTTAATTGAGCAGCATCACCACACCATCCTTCAGCTAACAATAAAAAAGTGCGTTTGTTTTTTAAAGCATTGATTTTTTTACTGATAAATTCAGGAGTTTTTAATGTTTTATCCAAACGTTGCATACGCTTGTTATTTAGGGCGCTAAATTGAGATAACGCTTCAGACTGGGTAGGTCCAGTAGATTTGTTTTGGTTTACTAATTCAGATACAAGATCTCTATACTCGTTGTATGATTTTGAATTGTCAATACTCTTTTCTATAATATTTTTCATGGTCTATATGTTCTTTATTTAGCTGTTTTTACTTTTAGCGATGCTAATTTGGAATAAAAATTCATATTGGATTAATTTCCCTAAGTTAGTAAGTCTCTTTTTGTAGCTCCTTTAAAACAATCTTTTTACAGGGCTAAATTAGGCTTAAATTCCCATAGAAAATAGGATGTGTAACATATGTGACACAGTGAGTGATAATGGTGTTGTAGGCTGTAATAGATGGCTTTATAAACGGGTGTTTTATAAATGGTTTTTGGAAGGCTTAATATGCATGGAGGTATGGTAGCTTGAAAGATGGAATAATTGGTTTTATTATTTTAAATGATTACATTTGAATATGTACAGAAGGGCATTGAAGACATTGGTGTTAGAAATCTTTATCAACGTTATTTTGAAAATAAGAACAAGTTATCGTTAGCAATGTTTGGTTGTTTTTCTGTAGGTATTGCTATTAGAAAAAAGAAAAAATATGAAAGTAACAGGAATACTCCTTTTGCTCATCGTGACTATGATGAGCTGTGGAAGTGACAATTCAAAAAATGAAAATTCCGATGGAAGAAATCTAGTGCTAGGATTGCTGCAAGTGAACTTGAGTGATAAAGGTTTGGGGCCTATAAAAGAGCTTGTTCTAAGCGATATAAATCTCGACATGGCCAAGGAAGGGAAAATTATTTTCACTGCTAAATGTAGAGCCTGTCATAGAGTAGGTAAGCGTTTTATAGGCCCGGATATTGTAGGCCTCTTGGATAGAAGGTCTCCAGAGTGGATTATGAATATGATTTTAAATCCTGAACAAATGATACAGGAAAACGAACAAGCACGTAAACTTTTATTGGAATACAGTACACCTATGTCAAATCAAAGTATTACTGAAAATCAAGCAAGAAAAATGTTAGAATATTTTAGAACTATTAATTAAATTATGAAGACTAGAACCAGATACCAAATCGTTTTTTTTCTACTGATGAGTACCCTTATTTCTTGTAAAGCGGAACCTGAGGCAATAAATTATGGAAAAGATATTTGTAATTATTGTAAAATGGAGATTATAGAAAATTCCCATGCAGCACAATATGTTACTAAAAGAGGAGGGCAGTTCAAATTTGATGCGATTGAATGTCTTGTACATGCGTTGTCTGAGGTTAATGTTTCGGAAATCCAATTGTATTTGGTGTCGGACTTTTCTAAACCTGGTACTATGATTATTGCACAGGAGGCCACTTATTTAGTGAGTCATGGAATTAAAAGTCCTATGGGGGCAAATCTGTCTGCCGTTTCTTCTAAAGAGTTGGCGGAGAAGCTGAGAAAGGAACACGGTGGTGATTTGTACACTTGGGATGCGCTTATTAAAAAACTAGATTTGTAATAGTTACTTTCGATTTTTAAAGAGAAGAGAATTGGAAGTGTCTTTCCTGTCTAAATAGGAGTGTTTAGTTAAGTGTTCTATTCTCTAATTGACTGTAATTGAGTAGGATGTAAAAAAGGCCGCTAAATAGCGACCTTTTAAATTGAATTCTTTCCCCAAATCATTCAATTATTCTAAATGTATTGACATAATATACGTTTTTTTTGGAGTATTCGTAATTGTTTGGAGTGAAATTAAACTGGAGGGCTACTTGCCGACACCTTCGTTAATGCCAAAAGCCTTTGTTAGTTTCTGCAGGGCTATGTTGTTGGAAATCGTTAATAGATAGTCCTTTATGCATATTTTTGTATCCTCAGGAGGGTTTTTTAACAATATTCTTTTACTTCCTTCTATCTTCACCAAGCCTATGAGTATAGTGTCATAGTCCTTTTTTAAGCCTATAAATGCATCGATGTAATTCTTATTTAAGAAAGGATTGCATTGAGTTACTTTAAATTGATTGATGTCAAAATCATCATCTTGTACAGATGTTTCCATTAAATCTTCTGTAAATAAGGCTACATCTGGTTCAAAAATATAGCTGGCAACCATTTTTGAGCTAATGTCGTTTTTTGAAATAGCGTGGGCAACTCCCACAGATTTAAAGGTTTCTTTTAATTCAGAGGTTTGTAAGGCTACGACTATTTTCACCTCAAAATGTTTTTTAAGGTTGATGATGTAAATCAAAGAATCAGAATCGTCTTCAAAATTCACGAAAACGGAGTTCGCTTTTTCAAGATTTACTTTTGATAAGAAGGAGGTGTTTTTATAATCAGCAAATAAAACAAAAACACGGCCTTTATCGTAGGTCTCTTTTATTAATTCTAAATCTGCAGTACTATCGGTTACGATGGCAACGTTGGAGTTGGCATTGATTATTTGATCGGTGACATCTCGTGCAAATTTATTCCAACCTATAATTACAAAATGATTGTTGAAATCTGTTCCAAATAAACCTTTCTTTTTCTTTTCCATTTGTGTCTGAATTATGTTTGTAATATTTCCAATCAATATCCCTAGTACTCCCAAGCTGCTAATTATGATTACGAGCCCTATGACCTTACCAATGCTTGAAACGGGGTAAAAATCACCATAACCTACCGTAGTCAATGTGACTACCGAATACCAAAAACCATCTATCAGCGTCTTTATATTGGCATCAGCATGACTTTTTTCTACATGAACCAGGCCTATTATTAGTAGAATATAAACGATGAATAATAACCAATTGTACTTGCCTTTCATGAATCGAAACATCATCATAGTGTTTTGTTGTTTTTAAAGGTGGTGTAGGCAATGATTCCTCCAGCTATGGCGCCAAATAAATGTCCTTCCCAAGAAACGGACACTCTTCCAGGGAATACACCCCATATCAATCCTCCGTACATGAAGAGGATTCCAGCACTGACAATTATACTTTTAATATCTTTTTTTATAAAACCGGTTACAATTAAAAACAATGCAAGGCTATATATAAGTCCACTTATTCCTATATGGTTGGCAGAACGAGCAAATAACCAAACAAGTCCTCCTCCTAGAATAATGGATTTTAAGAATACTCCTGGAGCTTCTTTTTTGTAAAAATAAAATGTAGCTGTTGATAATACGAAAATAGGAACGCTATTAGATAAGAGATGGAAAAATCCTCCATGTAAAAACGGCGCGGTAAAAATACCTAGCAAGCCTTGTATGCTTCTCGGCACAATGCCAAAACGAGTTAAATGGAGACCTAATAAAGTGTCTATTAGAAATACTACCCAAAGAAGGATGACAATACTGACTGCTTTTTTTATGGATTCATTCATAGGTGATGTTCTTTAAGGTGTTTAACAACAGATGGTTCCAAATTTCTTGTCAAATTCATTTTTAAAAAGGATATTCATCTTTTTATTACAACTCGATAATTCAATGTATGTTTTGTTCTCAGCAATAAAAGTGTGTATGGCTAAATGACTTTCTGCAAGTAACCAGATACATGTATAACCCCCGTTAGGGAATAAGTGTTCTGTGAAATTCAATACCTTGTAGCCAGAAAGAGAGAGAATGGTGTTAAACGATGTTCTTAGTGCTTCGGGTTCCGTCATCGATATCCATTGTTGGAAATTATAAATGGCGGCTTTAACTTCTTTGTTTTCGGAAAGGACACTGGCTTGATTTGTCATAGTTTTTTAGTCTTTGTTGTAATTAATAAATATCCCAAGTTCCGTTTAAGTAATATTTGTACAATACAGGGTCGTGTATTTCATTTGTTTTGATTTCTAAATTATCCTTTTTGAAAAAATCTTTACCAAAAGAGGTTAATAATTTCATGGCTTCGTTATTTATCCAGCGTGTTTCCATGTGATCAAATTTTAACGAATGTAATTCCTTCTTAAGGTTTTCTTCAGAGATGTTCTTGGCACCTAATATCCATCCCCATTCTCCTAGAGTAACTACTTGATTGTGCATAGGTATCGTAGTGAAATTTGCTTTTTGCATTGTTTTATTGATACAATTAAAAGCGTCTGAGGCAAAATAAGGACTTCCTGCTTGTGTAATAATAACACCGTGTTTACGTAAATGTTTATAGCATTTCCTATAGAATTCGTAAGAGTATAGTCGGCTCATTTCTATTGTTTTAGGGTCTGGAAGGTCTATGATAATTACATCATATCGCTGGTCGGTGTTTTCTATGAAATTGTAGCCATCAGTATTAATAATCTGTAGTTTATCGCTATCAAAAGCGTTTTTATTCATCTTCCTTAGTATTTTATTTTCTTTACCAAGGTTTGTCATGGCAGGGTCAAGATCTACTAAAGTGATGGTTTTAACATCCTCATATTTTAGGATTTCGCGTACTGCACAGCCGTCACCTCCTCCAAGAATTAAGATGTTATGAGGTGTTTTTGTGAGACTCATAATGGGATGTACTAAGGGCTCATGGTACATTTCTTCGTCAAAGGAACTCAATTGCTGATTCCCGTTTATGTACAGCCAAAAATCATTTTTCCACTGTGTAATCACTATCTTTTGATATTTGCTCTGTTCTGAATATACAATTTTGTCTTTGTATTTTTTCTGCTCTCCAAATAGGATGATTGGTTTTGCTACAAAAAATGCAGAAATCAATATAAATCCTACTACAGCTGCAATACTAGTAATCCTACGCTGCTGTTTGTTGCTTATTTCTTTCCAAAGTACAATAAGTAGACCTAGTGCTACACAAAAATTGACCAATCCCAATAGGATAGGAGTGTAGGTAAGTCCTAAATAGGGCAATCCGATAAATGCAAAAAAGATTCCTCCTGCAAGACTTCCGTAGTAATCATTTTCTAAGACAGACGAAATATTAACTCTCAAGGATTGAAACTCATTGTTAAGACGCATAACTAGAGGTATTTCCATACCGATCATTAAGCCAATTAACATACTTAGTCCGTAGATAAGTCCTCCTGCATAGAAGGTGTATGCCGAAGCTGTATAAACGGCCAATGAGGAAAAACAGACTAAAAAGGAAAGTGTAAATTCTATAAAAATGAATTTTTCTAGTAAGTTAGTTTTTAAGCTTCTACTAAGTCTACTTCCTATTCCCATAGCAAAAAGCATGGTAGACATCACCATCGTCCATTGCAATACAGAGTTCCCTAAAAAGTAGGTGGCCAAAGTAGATAATATGTATTCGGCTACGATTCCAGATAGCCCAGTGGCGAATATTGCAATACGTAATATGTTTGATTTTAAATTCATTTACAATTTTATAGATGCGATCTATCTAATATAAGTGAGGAAAAGAAAAGCTACAGCGAACCGTAGCTTATGTGTTTTTTTATGTTTTTAGATACACCAAGTGAGTAACACCGATCCGCCTATATAAGCAAATGCTTCGATAAGAGCGACTCCTACATTTGGTTTTTCTTGATGTACGAGTTCGTCTGTGATTTTGCGTCCTGGAAGTAATATTTTATCCGCCAGTAAACGAACCAATGGAAGTAGTAATAATCCTAGTAGTAAATCGATGGCAATGTTTGAGAATTGTTCCGACCAACCAAGGAAATCACCCGAAATAGCAAAACGTACAATATTTCCAATCGCAATTAGGATCCCTGCAAAAGAGACGCCTACTGCAACGTTGTCTTTTTCTATTTCTCCAAGAAGATCATAGGAAAGTGTTTTGTCAAAGATCTTAGCGGTTGCAATGAGTACAAATTGTCCAACGGCCCAAAATACAATAGCAGTTTGGATCCCGTGAAGGATGCCTCCACTTTCTCCAGAAACAGCACCAAATATGATCAGCCCCGAGGAGATAGCAACGGCTGCTTCTACCACACCGGTTCCCTCGTTTCTGTCTTCAATTATTTCCTTGTAAACAGAAAATTTGTATAGAATTACTTTGTCGCAGATAAGAATAGATAGGTTGAGTAAAATGATAGAAACACCACTGTAAATTGCCATGTCTATTAAATCGGTAACCAGTCCGTTAGAAGGTCCTACAATAGAGCTTCCTATGGCGAGTAACAATCCAATTAAATATCCAGTATGCGCAATGGAGAATGCAAAATTATCTTTTTCTACCAATTCCGAATTGACATCTATTTTTTTATGAATGAAATCGTAAACAACCTTTCCTATAAAAAATAGTACAAAAGCTGCCAGTATGTACACGAATGCTTCTGCAATTGTAATTATAAATTCGTTTTGTAGTATGTTTTCCATGTGAATCAATTAGGGTCTATAGGTTTATGTTTTACTGAACGATGTGTTATTTTCCAAAGCCTCCGCTTCTAGATCTAGTATTTGATTTGCTGTATCTTGATGTGTTTCTACTTTGCCTTGCTGCGGACCTTCTTGCATTCCTGCTTTTCGTTGCTGTAGCACTTCTAGAAACACTGCTTCTTACACGGCTTTTAAAACTCGTAGGTTTTTTATTCCAGCTGGACGATGTATTGGATTTTGTATAGTTTGAATTGGTACCATACATGTTTCGTTTATTAGAAACGGGTCCATAGTACGATCTTCCTCTGCCGTAATAGTTACGGTTATAATCATTCCAGTAGGAATATCTTACAGGGAACATTGCCATTCTAAACATGCTAGACATAAAAGCGTATTTTCCGTAAAATTCCCAGAAACTATTTCCATCACGTTGCTGCCATTGTCCGTATTGTTTGTTTCCTACATAATTTGTGTAGCCGGGAGGGGCAGCTATTTTACTTAATTTCCCGTTTTTTTTAGAGACAAGTTCCATACCCATGTTATTTACATTGGCATCAAAAAAAGTGTCGTTAACTTGTGTCCAGGGAGATTCTTTTGATTGGATAGAGTCCCCATTTTCTGTAATTATTTGATACTTGTGAAAATACTTACTTTCTGCTTCCTTAAAATCCATATCTAGTAAGAGTATGGTAAAGTTGCGTTCCGTTGACATATCCCTAATTAAAAGATCTACAGGAGATTTTAGGTAAGTAGGGCGTGAATTCTTTTGAGACGAATTACTGCAACTAGTTAAGGTGAGCAGTAGTATGATAAAGATACCAAAAGTTTGAGGAAATGAGCGACCGTTTTGCATGATTTATGATTGTTTATGAGGATATATGTTCGATATTTCGAATTCTTCTATGATTTGACCATGCGAAGCATCAAATTCTTTCTCTCCCCATTGCTCAATATTCAATACGTTTTTACCGCTTTTATCGATATAATCCCAAGAGATTAATTCTGTCCATTGTTCTTTAGAATTGTCCAAGTCATTAAAGTACCCAGGACATTCTTCTTCTAGTATGTAATCAATACCATTGAATGATATTTTACTCGGAGGTGTTTGATTATCTACAATATAACCTGGAAGATCTTCGCCTATAGTTGTAAGTCTTACTTTTTTGCTGATGGTAATGCTGAGTTCATCGTCTTCATCGATATGTAAAAAAGAAGTTTCATTTTCGTTTTCTATCTTAAATTCTTTGGTGAAACAATCGTCACCCCAGTCATACTCATACACAGATTTGACAATCCATGTACTTAGGTCGTAGTCAAATAAAAAGTTTTTATTCAAATCGGTTACCCGAATGTTTGTCGCATCGTATTCAGGTTCTTTTTTCTTTAAAAAATCAAAAAACGCCATAAAATAATTGAATTGTTTAGTTGTAAATTTAGTACGAAAGTAAAGAAAGAAACCTGTAATAAAAAGGAATTACAGGTTTCAATCATTAAATTATTTGTTAAGATTCATTTTTCTCTTCATTTCTTCCAATGCATTCGAAGTTTTTACATCCGAATTATTCAAAACCGCATCTAATTCATCATCTAATGATTTGTTTTCACCTGCCATTTCTCCATAAGCTTCTGCCAATGCTTCATCACGAGCTACCTTGTCTTTCATTTTTTCTAACATGGAAATAGTACTGCCACTATCCATCATAGACATAGACTTGTTTATTTTCATACTAGCCTCACTTACCTTAGCTCTTGCTTTTAACGTTTTTAACTCGTTTTCGTAATGTGTTATTTTTGATTTTAACGTGTTTACGTTGTTGCTTAGCTGCTTTATGTTTCCTTCTAATTTCACTAAATCAGAGTTTGTACGTTCGGCATTACTATCAGCATCTGATTTACGACTCAATGCTTCGCCAGCTAACCTGTCTGCTTGCTCTGCAGTTATGCTACCATCCTGTGCTTTTTGAAGCACTAACATTGCTTTTTGTTCGTAATTCTTTGCTTGGTTTGTGTATTCATTTATCTCTCTTTTAGAGCGAATTGCTAAGGCTTTAACTTCTGCCGATGCCTCAAGACTCTCGTTTAAGTTTTTTTTCAAGTCTTTAATACCTTGCTCTGTAAGCTTTATAGGGTCCTGAAGTTTGTCTACTATACTGTTTGCTTCTGCTTGTCCTATTTTGAATAATCTGCTAAAAATTCCCATGTTGTTTTGTTTTTGTTTTCTTGTTATTAAATATTTGTTATGAATTGCTGATGGATGAATAGATCTATAATCCACATGTTCCTCAAACACTTCATTCTTTATAGAAAGTAGTTTATTTGTTTTTTGAGATCGAAATTAATTCGTTTGCATTTTCACTTAAAAACACTTCGAATGAATTAAGAGATCCTTGTAGTTCGTTCATGTCCAGGTTCTCTAGTTGTAAAGTGTCTCTAAGGATAACCTTCTTGCCTGTTTCGTCCACCGCTATGGCTCCATGAATTATCTCTCTGTTCATTTGAAGGAATCGTAAAAAGATATGCTCGTTTGTTTTCTCTAAGTCGAACAAATGTAATTCTAATACTAAAATAGGGTCCTCGCAATCAATGATTAAGTTAGAAATTCCGGATTTCAAATTCTCTATAATTACAAGCTCTTCTTTACTGTCTTCCGAAATGATAGTGTACTCCATCTCTAAAAGGTAATCTTTTACTTTACTGAAATTATTGGTCATTTTGGGTGATGTTATATGTTGGTTTATATGCAATTGTATATGTTTTTTTGTCTTGTTATTTTGTTAATAGAG
>NVRM01000132.1 GCA_002400885.1 Flavobacteriaceae bacterium | reverse complement strand
TCTTTTGTCTTTTGAAAACATGTTTCACTTTAAAAAAGTAAATGATAAAATGATTAAACGGATAAGGTTATATAACACCTGTTTTATGATGTGCTATGTCAAGTAATGGTGCGGAAGCGGATTGACTTAAAAAGTATTGATTTAAAACTCAATCAATACGATAGAACTTCCGGGTTGGCATTTCGTAGTGTGAGTGGAGGACTTAATCTTGTGATGGATTGATAAGAAGGGAGTGTGTTCAAAACAGAAAAGCACGGTCTTAAAGTCTTAAGACCGTGCTTTTTATGTTTTAGTGTACTTTTTTTTAATAAGTATCCAAGTCAAGATCATCTATATTGTCAAACATGTCTGGATTATCAAAAATATCTTCGTCAAATTCTTCACCTAATACAATCTCACTTTCAAATTTCTTTTCTGGTGCTTCTTCTGGAGCATCGCCAAAGGCAAAAGTAACAGGTTTAGTACAGGAAGCTTTGTCATCGTCTTGTGCGGTTACTTCTACAAAAAACGTCCACATTTTCATGAAATCGTATACATAAATCATTTTATCACCAATATTAGGTGTTGCATCGTATAGGGAATATGTTTTCATACTCGTATCTACACCGTCTTCCGACATATCAAACAAGGGAATTTCGTCTCCTTGGTTCCAATCTGGATCTGCTTTGTAAAACGAAGCCATTTCCTGACCATTAAAACCAAAAGCTTTGGCAATTAAAAAATGTAGGTCTTCCAAGTTAGCAGAATTTGCCATTACTACATCTCTAATTACATCATTCTTAACATCTAATATTACTCTAAACTTCACCGCCATCTTTTGTAGATCTAATTTGCTGCAAATGTACTAAATTTTAGTAATTTTAAGGCCTAGAAAATAAACAATGGAAAATAAAATTGCAGTACTGGAAGTGCTTAATAAAATGTGTGATAACACACTTATGGAAACCTTGAGAATTACATACACTGATTTTGGAGATGATTTTTTAACAGCTACGATGCCTGTGGATGCTAGAGTGCATCAACCAGATGGTGTTTTAAATGGAGGAGCCACTATGGCGATGGCAGAAAGTGTAGGAAGCCCGTTGTCTATGATGGTGGTGGATAGAGAAAAATATTTTGTACGAGGAATTTCTTTTACTGCAAATCATTTAAGAGGGATGAAAACGGGAATATTAACGGCTACGGCAAGATTTATTCACAAAGGACGGACCACACATCTAGTTGAGATTACCTTAACAGATGAAGCAGGTAAGATTGTTTCTATTTGTAAATTGACAAATATTGTCTTAGAAATTAAGTAATAAAAAATCAAAAGAGTTTGATACAATCTGTGCAAACTCTTTTTGAAATTAATAGTATAGTCTTTAAAAAAAGAAAGTTTGAATACACGAATTCTTGAAAAATTGAATGAATTATTGGAGTCTAAGATGCCGTTTGTGGCTTTTAGAAAGCCAAATGACGATGTGATTACTGTGATGGTCCAAGAAGATGATTTGCTGTATGACGCCGATGGTTTTAAAGCGGAGGGCTTTGTTTTTGCGCCTTTTGATGCTTCTAAGAAAGAAGTGTTATTTCCTGCTCATTTAATAAATAAAACAGTTTATTCTTTTCAAGAAACGCCCCGTAATTTCCCCTCAAGTTTCTGCCAAGAAGATATAAAATCAAAGCAAGGTTATCTTTTATTATTGGAAAAGAGCATTGCTTTTATCAAGGATTCAACGGTAGAGAAAATTGTAGTCTCTAGGAAAGAGTCCTGTGCGAAATCTACAGAGAATGTGGCCGTTTTATTTCAGAAATTAATGACTACTTATGCGAATGCGTATGTCTATTTATGGGTACACCCAAAAGTAGGGACTTGGTTAGGAGCTTCACCAGAAAAGTTATTGGAGGTGGAAGGAAACACATTAAAAACAATGTCTTTAGCAGGGACGCAGCCTTATTTGGATACGGAAAAGGTTGTGTGGAAACAAAAGGAAATTACCGAACAGGACTTAGTGACTAATTTTGTGATTGAGAACTTAAAACCCTTTATCACCATGATGGAAGCTAGTGAAACATATACCGTAAAGGCAGGGAGTTTATTGCACTTAAGAACGGATATTCAAGGTGTTTTAAAGCCTACAACCACACTTCAAAAATTGATTCATCACTTACATCCAACACCCGCAGTTTGTGGCGTTCCTAAACAGGAAGCGAAGTCATTTATATTGGAAAACGAAGGTTACGATAGACGTTTTTATACCGGTTTTATGGGAGAGTTAAATATGGACGAAAGGACCTGTTTGTACGTAAACTTGAGGTGTATGGAAATTACAAAAGAGACGACATTTGTATACGTTGGAGGAGGAATTACAACAGATAGTATTCCTGAGAAAGAATGGCAAGAGACGGTTTCAAAGTCTAAAACCATGAAACGCATCTTGTAATCAAGCATTTTACTTGAAATTTTACGTATCTTTGCCCTCTCGTTTTAAAAAATAATGGCAGTATACCCAACGCATAAATTAGCACAGCAAATAATCCTATCCTGTATAGAAAATGGAATTTCACAAGTAGTGGTGTCTCCAGGCTCTAGAAACGCACCTTTAATTATTGGTTTTAATCAAGAACCAAGCATTGAATTATTGAGTGTGGTGGATGAACGATGCGCAGCATTTTTTGCGCTTGGAATTGCGCAACAAACGAAGAAGCCAATCGCATTAATCTGTTCTTCAGGTTCTGCATTGTTGAATTATTTCCCTGCTGTTGCAGAAGCTTTTTATAGCGACATTCCTTTAGTGATAATTACAGCAGATAGACCCAGACATTTGATTGATATAGGGGATGGGCAAACCATACAACAAGAAAATGTTTTTGGTGTACATGTGTTGTCAAGTGTAAATTTGGAGGGAATTCCTTTGACGTCTAATGATTTATTATTAGAGAAAAGAAGCGCTCAACAGATTCAGTTAGGAATTCAGACAGCGATTAATGAAAAAGGGCCCGTACATATAAATGTTCCTTTTAATGAACCTTTGTATGATACCATAGACACGTTGACTATTGATACGAGCTTATTGAATGTAGTTGGAAAATCAAATCCAATTTCGTTATTAGAGGAAACACCTTTGGATGTAGAGGAGCTTGCTGTTTTTTCAGCTATTTGGAATACCTCGAAAAAGAAAATTGTATTGGTTGGAGCAAATCCACCAGATGAGTTATTACAAATTCAACTCGCACATTTAACAAAAGATCCATCGGTAATTGTGTTGGTCGAAAACACCGCCAATGTTTCACATAAAATGTTTATCAATAGTATCGATAAGTTAATTTTCCCCTTGGACGACGAGTCTTTGGAGAAATTTAAACCAGAAATATTATTGACTTTGGGAGGGATGATTGTCTCAAAAAAAATAAAACAACAGTTGCGTGCCTTTCAGCCAAAGCATCATTGGCATGTAGATGTAAAAAGAGGCTATGATTCTTACCATTGTTTGGAGCATCATTTTAAAATTTCTGCCCAGTTGTTTTTTAGTCAATTTTTCTTTTTAACCAAAGTAAAGCAAAGTGATTTTAGAGATTTCTGGTTGGATAAAAAAGCGTTGAGATTAGAAAAACACAATCAATTTGTAGCAAATTGCGAATTTTCGGATTTTAAAGTGATGGCCACTTTGATCCCATCTATTCCGGAGCGTAGTATGTTGCAATTAAGTAATAGTTCTATCATAAGATATGCACAGCTATTTGATGTGAGCCCTACTGTTGCTGTTTTTTGTAATAGAGGAACAAGTGGTATCGATGGCAGTACTAGTACCGCTATTGGTGCGAGTGTAGCTTCAGGGAAACAGACGGTATTAATTACGGGTGATATTAGTTTTTTATACGATAGTAATGGTTTATGGAATAAGTATATTCCTAAAAGTTTTAGAATTATTGTCGTAAATAATAATGGTGGCGGGATATTTAGATTTATCCCAGGACCACAAACAAGTAACTCGTTGGAGTATTTTGAGACACCTCATGGTTTGACAGCGAAAAAATTAAGTGCTATGTACGGATTCGAGTATAGTGCAGTAGAAAATATAGAATCATTAGATAATACGTTGAAAAATTTCTATCTTGTGGAGGATGGACCTAAATTGTTAGAGATTTTCACGCCAACAATATTGAATGACGCGGTTTTAAAATCGTATTTCAAGAATTTAAAAGTATAAAAATGGAATTAAAAGTAGGAGATAGAGTAAGCTTAATTATTGGTAGAAAAAGCCAACTAGGTTTTACTGTATTGATAGACCAAGAGTTTGAAGGAATGTTGTATAAGACAGAATTATACCAACGCTTGGTGGAAGGTGAAGTGAGAGATGGGTATATTAAAAAAATGAGAGAAGACGGTAAAATAGATGTTACGTTGACACCTATTGGGTTTTTTCATGCCAATGCAACTCAAGAAAAATATTTGATTGAGAAAATGGTGGCGAATGACGGTTTTATAGCATTGACGGATAAAAGTAGCCCAGATGATATTAAATTTGGAGTAGAAATGAGTAAGAAATCATTTAAAAAAGCCATTGGAGGTTTATATAAAGCAAAGAAAATCACCATTGAAGAAGGTGGTATTAGATTGGTTTAGTAGCATCGATAACTATAATAAAAAAGGCGCCTTTTTCAACTGAAAAAGGCGCCTTTTTATTTGCATGACATTCCGTAGAATGTATTATGAAATGTTTAATTTCTTTTTAAGTTTTTTAGGAAGCCCATCTTTATGTAATAAAATTGAGATGGTTTTAAATCTGAAGTAAGCTTCACTCATATAAATGTAACCACCATTTCCTATGCGCTTGCTATCGGGACCCCAAGAGTTCTTTACTTTGTAATAGATAGTCCCTTTTTGATCTTTTAGCATTCCTGTAACATGCATAAGATGATCATCGGTAGTGTTGTAATTTTCATATTCTGCTTGTCTGAAGTCTTCGGTAATATCTTTTTCTTCAACAATGTATTCTAAAGCCTTTTTATTGTCAAGGACATCGTTAGGACTGACAGCAATTCCGTATTTGCCAGAAAAAGTTTTTTCAGAAACATCACAGTCTAAGGCAATGCTATATCCTTTTTTTAAAGCGTTGTTCATCACATCAACCAAGGAGTTTAATTCGACATTGTAAAAGATGCCATTAGAAAAATTATCCGGGATGTTTAGCACAAAAGGAGTATTGTAAGGCTGATGTGTAAAAGAGGTTAAGGTGATGTAGTCTGTTGCTTTTATTTTTGTCAAGGCTAGAAATGATTCTGGCGTATACATAACTCCTTCAAAAAAGAAGTTGTGGGTGATTTTTCCTAAGGAAGCATCCAAAATAGAATCCACCGCTACTTTCCAATTAGGAATGCTAGAGTTTTTGTCGTTTTTGATGTAAATATCCAATACTTTCTTAAGCTTAGGAACTATTTTTGAATGGTCATGTTTGGTTGCACCATTTAATAAACCAGTGTAAGCACTTTCAGGAACCAATCCATAACTTTGCACAGATTGTATTACGTCGTGGGCTAATCCTCCTTCGCTAAATTGAATTTTTCCTTGGCGCATTACATAATTCCATGCTTTTTTCGGATACGTATTACGTACGTTATACATTTCAGAAATATCGATGTGTTTTCCAGTGTTTCTGAAAATTTCTGATTCGATAAATGATGAGGTAGAGTAACTCCAGCAAGTACCTGTATTACCTTGGCTTTTTACTTCGGAAGCTTCAATGTCCACAATCGTAGTGAAATGGTATTTCTCTGCGCTTGGTATGTTTACTGTTGTCGTGGTGTCTTCTTGTGCAAAGAGCCCTGTAGAAAAGGCTAAAATTGCGGCAATAAATATTTTTTTCATGAGTATGTATGACTTTTTATTGTTGTAATCTGGGATAGATGGCTAAAATATGTATTTTTTGAATAAGTAGGAGGAGTTTTGTAATATTATCCGTGTTTGAATACAAGAGAATCTATGGTGTATAAGACCCGTTTTGTTTGTTTAGTATTCGGCTAATGTTTTGATAAAACCCTATTGCATCGGCTTCACTTCCTTTAATTTTAGAATATCCACTTTTGTAATGCACCAATGCTTTTTTAAACTTTCCTCCAGTCTCGAAATAATTTCCAATATAATAATCACCTAGGGGGGGATTCTGGGTATATTTTCTGTATCATTTTCCCGAAATCTTTTAAGTAATCTCCGTTTTCTTGGTCCATTATAATTCCTTCGATAGCATAAATGTCTTGTGTTCTCATTTTTAAATTCACGTCGAATAGGTAGGCTATTGTCTCGTATTTTTTCTCTAAATATTCAAGGGCCTCACGAGGGGATAAATATTGGATGTTATTACGGTATTCTTCTTTAGAAATGGCGGCGAATGATTTAAAAATAAATGCTTGTGAACTCGCTAAAGATTGCCCGATGGAAGCAATTTCACTTTGCTGCTTATATGAATCGCTATAGAACTGAAAATTATTGTTTTCTATGTCTGTTAATCGAGTCGCTGTTGCTTTTAAAATAGTATTTTTTTTAGCTGAATTGTAAGAGCCATTACTCAGGTAATAAAAAACGGACATTTTCTTTAAACTGTTGGCTTTGTCTTGTATTGCAAAAGGAATCTCCGGAGCAAAACTAGGATTAATGGCAATGTATGCATTGAAACTAGGTCGCTGTTCGATGAGAAAATAATTGATAAAGTTGGCAGTGAGTGTATTTCCTACGATGGTTTTAAAATTAGAAATACGGTAGTTTTTTGCAGCGTAAGAAATTAATTCGTTTTGAATAAAATCTAGAAATAGTTGAGCAGAAGGAATGGGGTAGCTATTGCGTTCTTCGTAGGAGCAGTCTTTATACCTATCCTTATTTTTATGCTGGTTGATCCCAATTATTATTTGTTCAGGAGCGTTGTCTGTTTTTGCGAAAAGAATGGCGTTACTCACATAAATATCAAAAAGAAGGTCCGCGTCTAGAATAATCGTTAAGGGATATTTTTGTACTGGATCGTTGCTATAATTATCAGGGATGTGTATTTTTAATTCTCTAGTCTCGTCTAAGATATAAGAATTAATAGTTTTCGAAAATGATCCTTGGGCATTGATTACAATGCTGAGAATTAAGCTTATTATGGTAAAGATTACTTTCATCTGAGGAGTTGTTTTCTGTTAGTATGTAAAGTTAAGCCCAATACTTATTAAATTACCATCTGTAGCATTGAATACCGCCAATTGTAAAGATAGCGAACTTAAAGCGGAGACCCAAATACCACCACCCGCTGAGGTGTGCCATCGCCTAGAGTGTTCTCCTTGTTGCCAAACACGTCCGTAGTCAAATCCTCCGTATAGGCCAACGGTAAAAGGAATGAAAGAGGTTTTTAAGCGTGCGAGTCTAAGTCTGATGTCTGTGTTTTGATAGACGCCTGAATTTCCGGAAAACCGATTGTCTATAAAACCACGTAGCCCATTGGAGCCTCCTATACTTACGGCATCATAAAATAAATAAGCATCACTTATATTTATTTCTCCTCCTATTTTTGTACTCAAGACTAAGTTCCCCTTTGTATTTAATTTATGGTCTATTCCTAGTCTAGATTTTAAATAGCCAACGCGTGTATGATTGTTTGTTAAACTGTATTTATACCCTGCCAATAGCCGAAAATGAAATCCATAGGTAGGGAAATCTTTCGCGTTTACATTGTCATAGATAAATTCAGATTCGATACCTACAAATTCTTGATCATTAAACACTGCCTTGTTGACTAAGGGGGCGTTTTTATGAGCAAATCGAGTTGGGTTATCAGTAACTTTCTTTTTTTCAAAGTAGGGGCCTACACTTAATAAAAGTGCTAAGTTTTGTTTTCTCAAGAGTAGTTTCGGATTGAACCTAAACATTTCTATGTCTGTTTTATAGTATTTATGTTTATGCTTATTTACGGTTTTTAAAGTGTTATTTCCATCTCCTAAATAATTGATGGTAAATTTTGGAGTGGTGTATAAAGCATCGATCATAAGATTCCATGAAGGGAAAATATTCGCAAATTCCCCCATGTAATTCAGTGTAAAACCTAAGGTGTTGGTATTGTACATCGCTTTAAGCGTATGTTGTTCTCTAAAAGGATTTCCGTTTACTCCATTTACGGTGTAGGTATTGTTTACAAAAATACTGACGCCTTCCTCAGATTTGAAAATGGCATAGGGGAATAATTGGTTGGTATTGTTTTTAATGGTTCTATAGTGATATGTGTTACTGGCGTATAAATCAGTAAAAACAATTCTTGGCTTTTGACTCCCATTAAATGTGGATTTTTTTGATTTAAAATCAAAAACACTTAAGTTTTTCTTATTGTTGATCGTATAAGTATCGTGATTTTGACCACCTAAGAGACGTACTTTAATTGCTTTTTTTCCAGTGCCGTTTACGCTAAAATGATCCTCGCCGTTGAGACCATAAATGACGATTTCTCGGGTGTTTTTTTTATGAAATGTCCGACTGTAATAAGGTGTTGACTTAGGGATGTCCAAAGCGCTTATTTCTACTTTTGTAATGCCGTTTTTAAGTCTTGTGACTGTAATTTTATCTGCTTCGTCAGTTCCTCTTATGATGACTTTTTTATCCAAATACTTTCCGAATTCAGTGGCTATTTTTACAATGTTTTTTCGACGTTCTTTTAACTGACTTTTAATAATTGCAATCGTACTGTCTTGCATTTCTAGCGGTATTTGCTCAAATGCTTTTGTAATGACAGCATCGGATAAGTGCTCTTGTATGTATTTAGCTTGGGTTTTCCAGGTAGCGACATCTGTTTTAGATAAGATGGCCTTGTCTAAATTATAAGCTTCTTGCATAAACCATTTACTGTGTTTTAACTCCCCGTCGTAAGATTGCCAAAAGCGCATTTCTGGAATCAATTTTATCAATAAATTCAGGACTAATCCATCAAATTTTGCAAAAGCAGCATCTCTATCCCTAGGAATAGGTGTGTATAATTTACTGCCGTCTTCTTGTTTTTTTATGCCCCATCTCCATTGGTCAAAATGACGGTCCCAGTCTCCTAATATCATGTCAAAAATACGCGCACGTACATAGGCAGTTTCATCGATCTTATGTTTGCTGTTTTTTCTAATTTTTTCCAATAGACCATTGGTGTTTATGAAATCGTCTGGATGTCCAAAACTAGCCAAGCCCTGTTGTCCATCCGAAGGCCTTTCTTCTATGAAATACAGAGCATCACCGTAGGCGTCGTTGTGCTTTCCTAAAGTTATTTGCTTAGGAATATAAAAGAGTTTTGTGTTTGCATAATTTACATTAATAGCTTCTGCCATTGTCCCTACACTCAGAGCGCCAAAAGGATGTGGAGTTGTGAAAAAGTCATTTAAAATCCTATTGGCACTAGTGTTTTGCCAATCATCTATGGAATAAGCAACACCTTTTAATTGCGATTTTAAATATTTTTGTGTGTTTTTGTTTAGGGAGCGCATAGCGTATTGCTTTCCGTTTTTATCTTCCAATCTTAAGGAGTTAGATTGATGGCCTCCTCCTTTTTTAATCACTGTAAGTCCTCCGTGTAAGGTGTCTAGCCATGCTACTTTAGCCTCAAATGGAAGTCCGAAATAATGGCGGTAATGATCTCCCCAAAAGAACTTATAACTGTTTGATTTTATTACGGTTTCTGGTTTGAAAACAGAGGTTTTAAGGGTGCTGTTAAATTCGCTTTTAGATTTAAACAGAAATTTTTTAGCAGGTTTTTGTGCTTCGAATATGTTGATTTTATGTTTTGTGTTTTCTTCTGAATTTATAAAATTAACAGTCGTTTTTTTGTTTTTATGAATGTCAAGAACTGCGTAACCCAAATTCCCGGAGGTGTAATGCCCTTGATAGCTTGTTTCTCCTCCCATAAAACTTAAAGTGTTTTTCGAAAGTCTTGTGTGACTCGTTTTACTTCCTGAGCCTGAAACTATTTGTTTGATTTTACCATGAGCCGCTGTGAGGTATTGTAAACTGTGTTCATGACCAGAGACAAGTACACATCTGTTGTGGAGCAGGGTTAGCGTGCTCACTTGGTGTACAAATTCTCGGTAACGCCAGTGGCTTTGATCTGTGGGGGAGATTCCTGAAGTTTTACGGATTAAATTTTTCAGACTTCCTATGATAGGTAGCGGTTTTAAATGCGATTTAAAGGAGAACTCTCCGCCATGAGGTCCGTTGCTAAACATGGGGTGATGTACTGCGATTATCAAGGTCTTGTTTTGAGATTTATTGATCTCACTTTCCAATTCCTCTAAAAAAAGACGCCTAGTTTTAATACTACATTTATCATTTATTTTAGGGTCTTTATCCCAATCTTGGATATACCATTCAGAGTCTATAATTAGGAGGTCTATCGCCTTATCTAGTTTTACTTTTGTTATTGGACAGGCATTTTCAGGTAAAAACGAAATGTTTTTATTTCCGTGTTTTTTAATGTATTTTTCTTGTCTCCATATTCCTTTTGAGCCATTGCTATACCAATCGTGGTTGCCTGGAATAAAAATAGTCTTGCCTTTAAATTTTTTTACAAGGTCTAATTGTACTTGTAACCTATGAGAAGCTAAAGAGCGGTCAGCGGATGTTTTTGCAGGCATTCCTCCTGGGTAAATGTTATCTCCTAGAAATAGAACAGTGGCATTTTTAGAGGCGCTTTCTAATTGCTTTTGTAATGCATTAAAATGTTCTAAGGACTTGTTTTTAGCTGTGTTTCCGGCATCCCCAATAAGGAAAAACCGATGTAAGACAGGAGATGATTCGTCAGAAGATATCGTGTCAAAAAGATTTTTTGAACGATCTATCTGCGTATTTTTAGTGGCACAACCAAAACTAAGCAGTAGTAATAGTGCAATAGTCAGTGTCTTATGTGTTTTGTAAGGCATAAATTGTTAGAATAATTACGGATTTAAAAATACAATATTTTTAATATCTTTGAGCACTACTAATAAATCACCTTAAAAATGATAGAGTCTACTCTTATTAACGATGTTAAAAGTTATGTTTTTGAACTGTTAAAAACAAAATTAAAAACAAATGTCCTGTATCATAATTTTAACCATACAGAACATGTTGCCAATGCTGCCTATGAAATTGGAGTAGGGGAAGGTTTGTCGGAAAAAGAATTGGAAATAGTGGTGTTGGCGGCTTGGTTTCACGATACGGGATATATTATAGGATATGAGGATCATGAAAAAGAGAGCGTTAAGATTGCTAAAAAATATTTAGAGAACAAAGCGGTATCTACCGAGTCATTTGCGCAAATTACTGCGTGTATTTTGGCTACGAAACTCCATGTTGTACCTAAAACCAACTTAGAAATGATTCTGTGTGATGCTGATTTGTCACATTTAGGCTTGGAGTCCTTTAAGGAGAAATCTAATTTAGTAAGGAAAGAGTGGGAGGTGCTTTGTGCTAAAGAATTGACAGATATAGAATGGCTTACAGAGAATGAGCGTTTTTTAGGAGCCCATATTTATTATACGGATTTTGGATTTCAAAAATACAACGAAGCCAAGCAGATGAATTGGTTAAAAGTGCAAAAAGAGTTGCAGAAAACGATAGCAAAAACCAATGAGCAAGAATTAAAGCTCGCCCTTAAAGAAAAAGAGCTGCAGCGTAAATTGGCCAAGGATAATCGTCCAGAAAGAGGGATAGAAACACTGTATCGTGTAACCCTGAGGAATCATATAAAATTGAGTGATATCGCAGATACTAAGGCAAATATATTGCTTTCGGTAAGTGCTATTATGTTGTCCATCGCCTTGACGACCTTGTTTCCTAAACTAGATAAGGCAGGCAATGCTTTTTTAATTATGCCTACCATGCTATTTGTTTTGACGGCGGTAATTTCGATGGTTTTCGCTATTATATCTACCCGTCCTAAAGTCACGTCTAACAATTTTACCTCTGAGGATGTTAAAAATAAAAAAGTGAACTTATTATTTTTTGGTAATTTTCATAAAATGCCTTTGGAAGCATTTGAAGAAGGTATTAAAGAGATCCTCAAGGATAGAGATTATCTATACGGTTCTCTAACAAAAGATCTTTATTTCTTAGGGATTGTGTTAGAGCGCAAGTATAGATTACTGCGTATTACTTATAATGTGTTTATGTTTGGTATTATTGTTTCTGTGGTGGCTTTTATCATTTCATTTGCTTTAATGATGATGAATCAAGTTTAGTTTTTTAATACTTCTAAAATTTCTTTAAAGGATATTTTTTCGGTTTCTTTTAAGTAGCTTACTTGTATACGTAGGGCTTTAAGACCGGAAATTCCTTGTAGGTCTTGTAGCTCTATATCTTCAATTTCTCCAGTTAAGTAGTTTTTGTTTTTTAAGAAATCTATGTATTTAGAATATTCCTCGGCATCTTTATTTGTGGTGTATACAATGGCAATATATCCCGGTTTAGTCAAGCGTTCTTTACTGTCCTTAATCAACGCTTTATCGATGCGTTTTTTTATGATTTCGTACCTGATATTATAAGCACCATCTACATCAAACTGCTTTTCGTCCATTCTGAACTTTATGGCCATGGAATTACTTTGTACCAAAATTAGAGAGGCAACTTGCAAAGGGTGTTCTAACTTATGTTGGATGGAATACACGATGTTTTCCATTTCACACATGATTTGTAATTGCCACAAGCGTAAATTGTTTAAATGTACCTCGTTATACCTTTCAGACTTTACTAAAGACTGTCCGATGTACATGTTAAATTCGATACCATCTGTTTTAAAACGTTCGAAATAATGAGGGAACATTTTTTGTGCTTCTAATTGTTTGGTGTCAATAAACTGTGCTAATTTTTTATTGATAAGTGTAACACTTTGTTCGTATTTAAATCGCTTATCATAGACAACTTGTAACTTGTCATCAATTTTACTTTCGTAAAACTCTACTTTTTCTTTTAAGATGGTATTGATCGTCTTTAGATGTTCAAAATAAGGATAAATATCTTTTTTTAAAAAGTTAGTAATACTGTTTTCATCGCCTGTTTTTAAAGAGCGTTTTAAGTTTCTTAACTGTTGTTGAATTCGAAATTGATGCTCATTGTAAATAGTGAGTTTTTGATTTTCATAGGCTGCAGCCATGACGTCTTCAGCCAATTCTAGCTGGTACATTAAATCTTGTTTAATCGCTACATTTCGAGCTATAGAAGAGCCCTTAATATCTACTTGACCGTATAATGGGACTACATCTTCAAAAACAATATCTTCAATTAAAGGGATGCTGTCATTGTTGTCGATGTGTTTTAAATAATTACTTGCAGCATCGTAAAATCGCCAGTTTACCGTTGGATGTATAGAAGTGTAAAATTTTTGAATAATGGCATCTAAATTATTCTGATATGCCTCTGTGAAATTTTTAATGGCGATAGAAAACGAAGGAATTACGTCTTTTAATTTATTGGCAGAGACCGAATTCAATACGTATTTTTTAGGGGATACAAGTTCCATAATTCCAAAGGTGTTACTGTTCATTTGGAAGGGGACTAGGATCACACTTTTGATGTCTTGTTTGTTTAAATGTTCATAAAAACCATTGCAATTTGTTTCCTTACCATAGGTAGAAAGATCAGAAATGGCAACCAATTCATGTTTGATAAATAATTGATTAATAATTCCATTACAGAAAAAATTAGTGCAATCGAGTAAAGAACCTTGTTCTAATATGTAGCTATTGTATGAATATCGATCTTTGGATTGAGGATGATTAAAGTCTTTGTCATACGTAGAAAACCCAAATTTAATTGAAGGGTCTCCGAACAAATCAGCAATGTTTTTTTGTAAATTAAAAAACGAATGATTGTTTTTTTCCAACAAATTATCTTTTAGATTTGTTAAAATTTCATCTTGGGTAACGTCAAATAAATTCATAATCCCAAAACCTTTTAGCTCATAGCTGTTTATGGGGAATTTTTCCTTCCAAAGGTCTATGTTTTCAAAATTATCGAGAAGTTCTAAGTAGTCTTCTTTAGTTATTTTAGGAGCATTTTCAAGTTTTTTAATACTCATAAAGTCACCGTTAAACAAGGTGCGATAATGTTTTAGTTCTCCTGTTTTTACATTGGGAATGTCTAAGAAAAATGGACGTTTAAAATCTAAATTATAACCATAGCAAGTATTGAGTATGAAAGTACATGCCATAATGTAGATTTTAGTTTCTTCAAAATCTCTAAACTTTAACTCATAACATTCACCTGCGTCTTCTAATATTTGGAGAAAGCGCTTGGTGAATTTAAAAGAAGTGAAATTAAACGGAATACTCACCGATTTTATTTCGTTTTGTTGCAACGGAGAAGGAAACAGGGTTTCTAATAATTGTCCAATTTCTTTCTTGTAGGTTTTTAGCAATTCAAAATCATCAAAGCCTTCTTTAAGTTCAGGGATATGATCAAATTGTTGGATCAAATCATGTCTTCCACTTTCTTCTAAATAGTCAAAAATAGCGGAAAAGCTAATTTTAATTTTAAATGGTAATTCGTGATTGTCGTATTGATCTGTGATGATTCTCATAAAATTGATATTACTATTTTCTCTTCTTTGCTATGTATTCGCGTTCCATCTCTTGAGTCGCTTCCTTTTTCAAGGCCTGTTTTCTTGGACTAAATATAATGTTTCAAACATTATGTCGGAGTACGGGCTACAAATTTACAAAATTTAGCATTATCTTTACGTCCTATTTTTAACAACCAAATTTTATGGAAGAATTGAATTGGGTAACCGCTAAGGAATACACGGATATCACCTATAGAAAATGTAACGGAGTGGCGCGTATTGCCTTTAATAGACCAGAGGTGAGGAATGCGTTTCGTCCAAAAACGACCAGTGAATTATACGATGCTTTTTACGACGCACAGGAAGATACTTCTATAGGGGTGATCTTGTTGTCTGCGGAAGGTCCTTCGCCTAAGGATGGCGTGTATTCGTTTTGTAGTGGTGGAGACCAGCGTGCAAGAGGACATAAAGGATATGTAGGTGAAGATGGAATGCACCGGTTAAATATTTTGGAAGTACAACGTTTAATTCGTTTTATGACTAAGGTGGTGATTGCTGTAGTTCCTGGATGGGCTGTTGGAGGAGGGCATAGTTTACACGTGATTTGTGATTTGACATTAGCGAGTAAGGAACATGCTATTTTCAAACAAACAGATGCCGATGTTACTAGTTTTGATGGTGGATACGGGTCTGCCTATCTCGCCAAAATGGTGGGGCAGAAAAAAGCGCGTGAAATCTTCTTTTTAGGTCGTAATTATTCGGCACAAGAAGCCTTTGATATGGGGATGGTAAATGCGGTAGTGCCTCATGATGAGCTAGAAGCAACTGCTTATGAGTGGGCACAAGAAATATTGGCAAAATCACCGATGTCTATCAAAATGTTAAAATTCGCAATGAATTTGACGGATGATGGAATGGTAGGGCAGCAAATTTTTGCTGGTGAAGCTACGCGATTGGCCTATATGACCGAAGAAGCAAAAGAAGGTAGAGATGCTTTCTTAGAAAAAAGAAAGCCGAATTTTGAGAGAAAATGGATTCCATAAACCGTTTGTAAAATGAAGATAATTTGTATAGGCCGTAATTATACGGAACACATAGAAGAATTAAGCAATGAGCGACCAGCGAGTCCTGTGGTGTTTTTAAAGCCGGATTCTGCAATATTGCCTAAGAAAATGCCTTTTTTTATTCCTTCTTTTTCTGAGGACATCCATTATGAAGTGGAAGTACTGATAAAGATAAATAAAGTAGGGAAACATATCGATGCTAAATTTGCCCATAAGTACTATGATGAAATAGGCTTGGGGATAGATTTTACAGCAAGAGATGTTCAAAAACAATGCAAGGAAAAGGGCTTGCCTTGGGAAAAAGCGAAAGCCTTTGATGGGAGTGCCGTTATTGGAACGTTTGTCCCAAAAGAGACCTTGGATTTAAGTCAAATTGATTTTAAATTGTTGAAAAACGATGCCATTGTGCAAGAAGGGAATACCAAAAACATGTTATGGAACTTTGATGCCTTGATCGCTTATGTTTCTCAATATTTCACGCTTAAAAAAGGAGATGTTATTTTTACAGGAACCCCTGCAGGTGTAGGAAGAGTCGTGGAAAATGATGTTTTAATAGGTGTGTTACAGGATGTTGAGAGTTTTAAAGTAAAAGTAAAGTAAGCACGCTTTTTTTAAGGAGTGTTTTGAAGTTATCAAAGTGAAATATTAATATGACAAAGGATGAATGCAGAAATTATAGCCATAGGTGATGAGATTCTAATTGGGCAAATTGTGGATACAAATTCGCAGTGGATCGCAAAGGAATTGAATAAAATTGGGGTGTCTATCTGGCAAGTAAAAGCCATTCAAGACGATGAGAGCCTGATAGAAAAGGCACTTGCAGATGCCGTGAATAGTCCGGTAGAGATTATTATCATAACGGGGGGTTTAGGTCCTACGAAAGATGACGTTACCAAGCAGGCAATCTGTAATTACTTTGGTGTAGAGATGCGAATGGATCAAGAGGTGTTAGCAGCGAATAGCGTCCTGTTAGAGAAGCTTAATTACGAATACACAAAGGTGCTTCAGCTGCAGGCAGAAGCGCCGTCTAATGCCATTGCTTTGATCAATAATTTGGGAACCGCTCCGGGTTTATGGATTTCTAAAGGACAACAAGTAATTATTGCCCTGCCAGGAGTGCCTTCAGAAATGAAAGGTTTAATGCTGGATAAAGTAATTCCGAAAATACAGGCGTCTTATGTGCTGCCGCATATTGTTCATAGGACATTATTGACTTATGGAATGGGGGAGAGTAAAGTAGCTGAAAAAATAGCAGATTGGGAACAAGCGTTGCCTGCTGCTATAAAATTGGCATATTTACCTTCTTTTGGGGTGTTGAGACTACGGCTGTCTGCTAAAAGCAGGGACAAGGATGCTATTGAAAAAATAGTGGAACAGGAGCTCGAAAAATTACTTCCTTTGCTGGGTGATATTTTTGTTGGTTTTGAAGAAGAAGGGTTCATTGAAGCTTCTGTAGCGAAAATAATGAGCCAAAATAAGCAAACCCTGGTGACAGCAGAAAGTTGTACAGGAGGGAAAATAGCACAAATGATTACAGCGCAACCAGGTGCTTCAACTTATTATTTGGGGACCATTATTGCCTATTCAGAAGCTGTTAAAATTCGCGAATTAGGTGTTTCTGAAAAATTAATAAGGGAGCATTCTGTGGTGAGTTGCGAAGTTTCAGAGGCAATGGCAAGAGGTATTCAAGAAAAATTTAAATCCGATTTTGCAATTGCAACCACGGGAAATGCAGGACCGACAGTAGATAAAACGGATAAGAGTGTAGGCGTTGTGTGTATTGCAATAGCCACTCCAACAGGTGTTTATAGCGAGGAGTTTAATTTTGGGCAGCCCAGAGAAAAGGTAATTATCAAGGCTTCAGCGAAAGCGTTTGAAATGTTGAGAAAAGAAATTTTAAAAAAAGACGAAAAGTTGTTTGTGAATTCCTAAAAAAAATCATAAATTTGCACCTCGTTTTGAGATAATAATAAAACTGTCAAGAGAATGTCAAGAGTTTGTGAACTTACAGGAAAGAAAGCTATGGTTGGGAACAATGTTTCTCACGCTTTGAATAGAACTAAAAGA
>NVRM01000131.1 GCA_002400885.1 Flavobacteriaceae bacterium | reverse complement strand
CTCCTCCCAAATTCAACGAGATCGAAAGTATTGGATATTCCGACTGCAGCACCGTGTTTTTTGTTTGGTACGAAATAAAATCTTGATCACAGCAGTGCCATTCACAGAAATTTCGCGATTCATTCCAAACGGTTTCATCCGAGACGGCCTCCATTTGAAAGATATAACCCTTTGAATGCCGAAAAGAAACCTGTATTCCTTTTTTATAAGGGATTAATTTCCGCTCCACAGGAGTTAATTCATAGCGATCGGTCTCGATACTATCTCCTTTACAGCAAGATGAAAACATCACCAAAAGCAGTAGCCCTTTTAACAAACTAAGTTTCATACACATATTAGATTTGAATTCAAAAATAAATAAAATTATTTAGACTAAATATAAATAACTTCGGTTTAATTTTAAAAACCAAAGGTTTGCAATGCATTTTCATCCCTTTTTATGATTGCAGTTTCTATAAATTGCATATCTTTGTAGCATAAATTAAAAAAGAGGAAGAATTTGAACTGATTGCAACCTCGTAAAAAAATGCTAAAGCAGTAATTATTTACTTCCTTTAGCCTTTCCCGTACAGTCAGTTTACATTCTTTATACATTAAATATATAGAATAATTATGTCATATTTATTTACTTCTGAATCAGTTTCGGAAGGACACCCAGACAAAGTTGCTGATCAAATTTCCGATGCCTTAGTCGATAATTTTTTAGCCTTTGATAAAAACTCAAAAGTAGCTTGCGAAACGCTGGTTACAACCGGACAAGTCGTATTGGCTGGTGAAGTAAAAACCACCACCTATTTAGACGTGCAAAAAATAGCACGTGACACCATTAATAAAATCGGATACACAAAAAGCGAATACCTTTTTGACGGTAATTCTTGTGGTGTTTTTTCTTCTATTCATGAACAATCTCAAGACATTAACCAAGGTGTAGACCGTGCAGAAGGCGAAGAGCAAGGTGCTGGTGACCAAGGAATGATGTTTGGATACGCGACCAAGGAAACCGAAAACTTTATGCCATTGGCATTGGACTTAAGTCACCGTATCTTAATTGAAATGGCAGACATGCGTCGTGAAGATTCAGACATTACTTATTTACGTCCAGACTCTAAGAGTCAGGTAACTATTGAGTATTCTGATGACAATGTTCCACAACGTATCGACACCATTGTTGTTTCTACACAACACGACGACTTTGATGAAGATGAGACGATGTTGGCCAAGATTAAAAGCGATGTTATTACCTTGCTAATGCCTCGTGTGATTGCTAAATTACCTGTAAAAACACAAGCATTATTCAATGACAAAATCACCTATCACGTAAATCCTACAGGAAAATTTGTAATTGGTGGACCTCATGGAGATACTGGATTAACAGGTCGTAAGATTATTGTAGATACCTACGGAGGAAAAGGAGCACACGGAGGTGGCGCTTTTTCTGGAAAAGACCCTAGTAAAGTTGATAGATCTGCTGCCTATGCCGCAAGACATATTGCAAAAAACATGGTAGCCGCAGGAATTTGTGACGAAATTTTAGTACAAGTTTCTTATGCTATTGGAGTTGCACAACCTACTTCTATTAACGTAGACACCTACCGTACTTCAAAAATCAACTTGAATGATGGAGAAATCTCTAAGCTTGTTGAAAAATTGTTTGACATGCGCCCAGCGGCTATTGAAAAACGCTTGAAATTAAGAAATCCTATTTATTCTGAAACAGCAGCTTATGGACACATGGGTCGCGAGCCTCAGATTAAAACAGTAAGATTTGTTTCGGGTAGTGGAGAAGTTTTCGAAAAAGAAGTGGAGACATTTACTTGGGAGAAACTAGACTATGTAGACAAGATAAAAGAAGCTTTTAAACTTTAATAAATTTATTTTACCCCTTATAAAAACCCTGTAAAACACCTGTTTTACAGGGTTTTATTTTTTAAAAAAACAAGTCATAATAGCTATCGCAGTTTATAAATATACGTCAGCTCACATGATGGTGAGCTACGAAAATCAGCATCGAAACGTTGATCGCTATTCCCATCGTTTTTTATAAAAAACAATTAAAACCACCCCTAGTGAAACGTAGACTCACGACTTCTTTACCTTCATTATTCTCCCGTATTTTTATTAAAAAAAGCTAGTACTGCTCCAGTCGCAATAAATCAAGAATCATAATACCATGCATATGGTCCTTCCATTTGAGTTTTTAAAATAGCAGAAAGAATTAAATCCGTAAATATCCGAGCAATGGCTTACAAATACCTTATTTAGATCACCTTTTACACCTTTTTATTGTAAAAATTTAATTACTTTTATTTTTTTATAAACTTTGAACGCTAAATAGTATGCACGTAGCCATTGCCGGAAACATTGGAGCAGGTAAAACAACGCTAACCAAACTCTTATCTAAACATTACAACTGGGAACCTCATTACGAATCTGTAGATGAAAACCCATATTTAGATGACTTTTACGGTGAGATGGAGCGCTGGTCGTTCAACTTACAAGTCTATTTTTTAAACAGTCGATTTAGACAAATTTTAGAAATAAGAAAAAGTGGTAAGGAAATTATACAGGACCGTACTATTTACGAAGATTCCCGTATTTTTGCTCCGAACCTACACGCGATGGGTTTAATGACTGACCGAGACTTTAAAAACTATTCCTCTCTTTTCGAATTGATGGAACAATTAGTTTCTCCTCCTGATTTATTAATTTATTTACGTGGTTCTATTTCTACCTTAGTTGGTCAAATTCACAAAAGAGGACGTGATTATGAAAACTCTATCAGTATAGATTATTTAAGTAGGCTCAATGAACGTTACGAAGCATGGATCACCAATTATGACAAAGGGAAATTGTTAATTATAGATATTGACAATTTGGATTTTGTATCAAATCAAGAAGATTTAGGGAGTATTATTGATAAAATTGACGCTCAAATAAACGGATTATTTTAACGAATCCTGCTATTTTCATATACAATCAAAAACGTGCACAAAGCACGTTTTTTTTGTATAACACCCCGTGACCCCAACTTAATAATTAGCGTAATTTTAACATTTAATACCTAAAATTCAAACTGTTATTTAGTAAATTCACTTCTTATCTAAATACTTACTATTTACCCCATTATGAAACACATCTACATTATTCTAGCACTTATTTTAAGTACTAGTTCCCTGTTTGCACAAGTAGAACAGACCAGAAAAGAACCGGCTCCTAACTATCGTTTAGCCGCTAAATATTCTCCAAAAAACTTAGCGAAACTCGTACATTCTACCAGTGTGAGACCACATTGGTTAAAAAATGGAAATAGATTTTGGTATCAATATAAAACCAGCAATGGTTCTAATTATTACTTGGTAGATGCCGATAAGCGCAGTAAAAAAGCTTTGTTTAACAATGACGACATGGCAAAATGGTTGACATTAATCACCAAAGACCCTTATGACGGTCAGCATTTACCTAAATTTTATTTTAAATTTGTAAAAAACGAAACTGCTATTCAATTTTACCTTACTGCAACCGAAAAAGTCCCTGTAAAAGAAAGCAAAGAGGATCTCGTTAAAAAAGACAGTACCGACACTAAAGAGGCTAAAAAGAAAGCGCCGAAATTAGAAAAGAAAATATATCATTTAGAATACAAACTCGGAGGAAACGGTTTAACTATCCTTGACAACAAAAAAGAAGGTGAAAAAAAATGGAAAAAATGGGCAAACATAGCACCTGACAGTACCATTGTATTATTTTCTAAAAACTTCAACCTTTTCTGGATGGATAAGGAAAATTTTTTAAAAGCCGTTAAAGATGAAAAAGACAGTACAATTGTACAACATCAATGGACAAAAGACGGTGTAGAAAACTACAGTTTTGGCGGAGGGACTTATGGTCAGAACAACGAAAGTAAAGAAGAAAAAAAGGACGACAGAAAAAGTATCTGGGGAATTTGGTCGCACGATTCTAAAAAGTTTGTATTCAAACGTTCGGACGAACGCATGTTAAAAGACTTATGGGTCATCAATTCCGTAGCTAAAAAACGTCCAACCTTAGAAACCTACAAATACCACATGCCAGGAGAGCAAGAATATGCCAAAGAAGAATTATTGATTTTTGACATCAACTCCAAAGAAATAACCAATGTAGCATTGGATACTACAGCACAGCAAGGAATTTCTGTGTACAGAGCTCCACGTAAAAAATCAACTACTAAGTATGATTTCTCTCCTTCTTTATTGCTTTCTAAACAAGGAAAAATTTATTACAGTACTATTAGTAGAGACCGTAAAAATTTAGACATCTGCGTAGCGGACCTTTATACTGGAGAAAGTAAAGTATTGATAGAAGAACGTTTTAATACGTATATCGAAAGCAGAAATTTAGTATTATTTAATAACGAAACCGAATTATTGCATTGGGCAGAGCGTGATGGATGGGCTCATTTTTACTTGTATGATACAGATGGTAACTTAAAAAACCAAGTAACTTCTGGTGCCTATCATGTAGATGGATTTAAAAACCTAGATGTTAAAAACCGTGTTTTGTACTTTGCTGCCAATGGTGTCACAAAAGGACAGGATCCTTATTTCGAGCATCTTTATAAAATAAATTTAAACGGAACTGGTTTAAAAAACCTAAACCCAGGTAATTTCACCAGTCGCACAAGTATGGCAGATTCTAACCGCTATTTTGTAAGTAACTATTCCAGGGTTGACATGGCACCAATTGCTGAGTTACGCACAAGTAATGGTTCCCTCGTCATGAAATTAGAGGAAGCTGATTTATCGCAGTTATTTGCCACGGGATATAAATTCCCTACGCCGTTTAAAATGAAAGCAAACGATGGTATTACTGATCTTTACGGAGTAATGTATAAGCCTTTTGATTTTAACGAAAACAAGAGCTACCCACTATTAGAATACGTATACCCTGGACCACAAACCGAGGCGGTAAATAAAGCGTTCTCTCTACGTATGGACAGAATAGACCGTATGGCACAGGTTGGTTTTATCGTCATAACCTTAGGAAACAGAGGTGGACATCCAGACCGCTCTAAATGGTACCACAACTATGGATATGGAAATCTAAGAGATTATGGATTGGCTGATAAAAAATATGTTGCCGAACAATTGGCCGACAAATATGCTTATATCAATATCGAAAAAGTAGGTATTTTTGGACACTCTGGAGGTGGATTTATGTCTACAGCAGCGATGTTACAATATCCAGACTTTTTTAAAGTAGCCGTTTCTTCTGCCGGAAATCACGATAACAGTATGTACAATAGTTGGTGGAGTGAAACCCATCACGGTGTATTGGCAGAAAAAGATGCGGACGGTAAAATTAAATACAAATACACCATTGACAAAAACCAATCTTTAGCGTCTAATTTAAAAGGACGATTGATGTTGATAACAGGTGATGTAGACAATAATGTACACCCAGGAGCAACGATCCGAATGGTAAACGCTCTAATTAAAGCCCACAAACGCTTTGATTTTATGATCATGCCAGGACAACGCCATGGATTTGGAAAAATGACAGAATATTCGTTTTGGCTACGTGCAGATCACTTTAGCAAACACTTTTTAGGAAACACTTTTAATAGTGTGGATGTGATAGAAATGAATCGAGATAAGGCGAAAAACTAGAAAACAGTAACTTTACCCATAACAATGCTCAACTCTTCCCTTTGGGGAGATTCCGTAGGCAGAGGGGATTCACACTACTAAACATAAAAAATGCTCGCAATTTGCGAGCATTTTTTATACATTACTAAATAAGTTCCCCTTCGAATTACTCCGCTGTGGTTGGGTCAATAATTGACTTAATTTCATTTATTTCATTGGCTGGAAAACCGCCTTTAGCAGCATGTTCTTTAACAAGATCTTTATTCTCTGCAATATAAATACAATAAATTTTATCTCCGGTCACATAACTTTGAACCCATTGGACTTTTGTCCCCATATCTTTTAACACAGTACAAGAGGTCTGTGAAATAGCTTTTAGCTGTTCCTCACTAAGAGCACCCGCTTTTGGGATTTCTCTTTCAATAACAAATTTTGGCATAAATAATAAATTAAGTTTATAAACACGTTTTAAAAAAGGATTAAGTTCTAGCATGAAGAAAACAACTTTAGGTTAGTTTATATCGATTTTTTCGTATAAAAATCAATCACTATCTATACTAAACACAGTAAATCGAATACGCTAAGCTAAAAAACTAGTTATCTCACCATATAGAACTTAACCCTAAAAGGATACAAAAACACCAACATTTACATTGGTTGCTTTGTTTGTTTCACCTAAATGATTTTTTGAGGAAGCTAAATTTACACCCGCTGTTAATAATAATGGTTTAGCGATAGCTCTACTATAAAACAAAGAAACACGTTGATTGGTTTTTAACAGATTATCATTGTCAAATGCTGTTTTATCCAATCCACTTACTCCATAATAAAGGGAGAACGTATTTTTTGAAAAACTAGCCGTTGCTTGCGTATAATAATTATAAGAAGAGCGCCCTTTTCCATTAATTCCAGCATCCGTAAAAAGAATTGCGGAACCTAAACCCTCTCCTATTGAATAATACCCCGTAAGCGAAAGCACTTTACTCAATTTCACTTTTCCAAAAACATCCCATCCGAAACTCGAAAAATCATCATTTTTCTGGCTTAAAAAAGCTGAACTCAATTGAACTTTACCCGATGTATAGTTTAATTTACCCTGCATTCCGGGTGCAGAAGGGCTATGCGCTACTGCATCTGAATTACTAATAAACAACGGTCTGTAATCCAATGCTTGATATATTCCTACCGTAGCTGTAAAACCTTTATGTATAGGAGTGGAATAATTTATCTGAGTAAGACGATCGGCATAAACATATCCAAAACCAATACCTCCCAATGTTGTATTTACAGGGTTTTTAGGTGCTAAAACTACACCGACTCCTAATAATGATGCATCATTTATGATAGCATCAAACCCAAACAAACCAAAATTACGACCTAAGGTAAAAGTCCCCAGTTCCTTTTTACTGATTTGAAGAAAAAACTGACGTAAATCCAGGGTAGAATTGTCCAAGGCGTACGTTCCACCATTTGGAGCGGTAACAAGTCCGTAATAAGCCCCCACTGTAAGTGATAATTTCACGTCTTCCTCTGTAGTATAACTTGACGTTACAGTTAATGAAGCGGGTAACAATCCGTTTTGAACACTACTTACGGCCTTTTCTGAATCGACATATGTTAGACCCCCATCTATAAGGCTCCCATTATTTTCTGGAAGTGTTAACACATAGGATGCATTAAAATTTCCGCTCACATTTATTTCCCATCCACCTGCATTAATAAATTTCTTTTTTACCGCTTTTGAATCTTGAGCATTTAGCAATCCAACCATAAAAAATAGCAGTAGAAATACACATTTTAATAACTTGTCCGATAATTTGTAAATTGAATTCATGATTTTATATTGTTTTAATTAATATAATTTTGAAATTAACAACAAAACAAGGCAATCAGTTAACTGATAATGGGTTTAAATTGACTTATTAAATCAATGTTAAAAAAATAAAATTTTAGAATAAAAAATACTTATTTAACTTGACTCATCTTCTCAATCTTGTACACAAAAGTCTAAATACAAGTACAAATTAATCTGTTTGTAAAGCCCTTCTATTCAAAAAGAGTTCACAGTTTCTGTTCAATAAGCTTCGTAAAAAGGAGGAATTAGGAATTGTAAATGTAATCTTCTATATTGTATATAGTTACAATCACTAAAACATAAAATATGCTAAGCAAAAGATTCGATCCATCCAAATTGGACACTCTTTTTACAAAGAGAGATTTGGAAGTAGAGAGCAGACGTATGTTCTCGGCAAACAAAATGGAATTAAATATTTATGAGACTGTTACAGAAGCCTCTAAATTTCATTTAAAGTTTTCTGAACCTGTAATGTGTGTGATGTTGAAAGGAAAAAAGGTCATGCATTTACCCGAAAAAAAACCGTTCTCATTTACACCTGGAGAAACCTTAATTTTACCCAAGGACAATGAAATGAAAATCGATTTTCCCGAGGCTACCTATGAAAATGCAACACGTTGCATGGCCTTAAGAATAAGCGATGAATTCATCCAAGAAACGGTAAGGAAGTTTGACCGGTTTTTGCAGAAATCAGAAGGTTTTTGTAAGTGGAAAGAAAAAGACAACCAGTTTGTGTTTAATGATATCGGAATCAACTTTGGGGTACAAAAACTGATAGGTCTTTTCTTAGAAGATAACACAGCACGAGATTTATTTGTAGAGAATTGCTTAGAAGAACTTATCGTAAGGGTTATGCAAACAAATGCCCGGTTTACCATGCTAAACGATTTAAACCAATCAGGGTCTTCAAATCGTATATCCTATCTTTCACAGCATATTTGCCAAAATTTAACCAAGGATTTTACCATTGATGAATTGTGTAAAGTAGCAGCGGTTTCCAAATCTCATTTTTTTAGATTATTCAAAAACGAATTCGGCTTAACTCCTATCCAATTTGTAAATAGCCTTCGCATAAAACACGCACAAAAACTATTGAGGTTTACTACAAAAAGAATTTCCGAAATTTGTTATGAATGTGGTTTTAATGACATCCATTATTTTACACGGTATTTTAAAAAATTAGTAGGTATGACGGCTAAAGAATATAGAAATAAAAAGTTTTCTGAAAGCAAGGCCGAAAAATTCACCTATCTAAATGATATGTAAATAGACCTCTTGTCTATATCAATTTAATTACGCAAGACCAATCCCCAAGGTCCTTTGGCAACTTTAATGGAATCTTGCACTTTAAAGGTTAAAACATCCACAACAAAAACTGCATTTGAAGGTGCATCTGCCAAATATATTTTCTCTCCATTCGTTGACATCACTATTCCCCAAGGTCGTTTCCCTATTAATAAATACTCCGACTTAGATGTTTTTAAATTTAGTTTGATAATTCCTTTCCCCCTACCGTTTGCAATGTATATTATTTTCTCATCTGGAGAAAGCACTAAACCTACAGGCATCGAACCTTCCCTTAATTTTATGTGATCAATTACTTTTTTACTTTTCGTATCAATTATACTCAAACTTCCATCAGCCTCTCCTGTAACATAAGCAAGGCTCCCTGAGGCATTAAAAATTATATCCCTTGGACGTAGTCCTACATTTATACTTGCAACCGCCTTATTTGAACTAGTATTTATTACAGTAATCGTATGATCCGATTCTGCGGTGACATAACACCATTTATTATCGGGGGATAACCGAACTCCTTCTGGCTCTGCACCTACAGGTATTTCTTTTTCTATAATCCCCTTTTTTATATCCAACACCGATGCCATATCTACATCTTCATTAGAAATATAAATATAGTTCCCGTCCTTTGAAATATCAAATTGCTCTGGATCCGATCCTGAAGGAAGTACCCGTATCACTTTTCTTTTTTTTATATCAATTACAGCGATTCCATCGGCAGATTTATCTACCTTTTTTTTCTCACATTCCTCTTCTGTTATCCAGGGCGGACATTTAGGACTTCCACTTGTAGCGACATATAATAATTCCCCCTTAGGACCAACTTTCATCCCTCTTGTTCTTTTTCCAACAGGTATAGTATCCAATATCAAAAGAGTGTTTGGATCTATAATAGTAACCATTCCAGCATCTTCGTTACTCACAAAAAGCAATTCCTTATTTTTAGTAATGAATGTTGTTTTTTGACATTGATTAAACAGCAGAAGCGCGCACACAAATAGTACAGGGGTCATTATATTTTTCATAGCAATCTTTTTTATCTAAAGTAATCAAAACAAACTATAACACATAGAATAACAACTACTTATTCTTTGTTTGGATTGAAAAAATAAAAGTTTTTACATCCTTTTTTTGGGTGTCGGTTAAATGATTCCAAGGTGGCATTGCAGTTCCATTACGTCCTTCTTGTATCACAAGATCAAACACATTAGATGCCTTATTTCCATATCTGAGTGTCATATTTCTTATGTTACGATTGTCCTTGTGTCCTTTTGCATTTGCACCATGACAATGCGCACAACCCAACACTGCATTAAATAACATGGCACCTGATTGCTTGTTTCCTCCTAAGGGTATATTTTTGATAGAAGTATCCATCACTACATCCTTTTGATCACTAACAACAGCTTCCTCCCCTGTTATTTTATGTTTCCCTTGGGCAGCTATAGCATTTGATGGTTGACTCCCTTCTAAGGACAAAATATAAGAAGCTACATTTAGTATTTCCTTTGATTTTAATTGCTCCTTCCAGGAAATCATTCCTTTTGCAGGAACTCCATTTGTGATGACCTTTATAAGATCTTCACGTGTACTTCCATGCAACCAATAAGCATCTGTAAAATTAGGACCAATACTCCCTTGTCCTAATTTACCATGACATGAAGCACAGTATTGAAGATAGGTAACTTTACCACTTTCAACATTGCCCTTTAAAGTGTTCACATCTTGACTCGCAATTATTTCCTTGCTGTTTTTATTTTCGCTATTACAAGCTGTAATTAGTAAAAATGCAGTTATAATAAGTATTACTTTTCTCTTTATCATCATCTATAAAATTCTAAACTGAAGACCTATACTTAAATTGAAAGGACTTCCTGGAGTTAAAAAAACGGGGTTTTCATAATCTTCAAATTCAGCAACCTCATCAGGCTCCCCATAAAGGCCAAACGTTTCATATGTAACATTAAAAATATTGTCGATTTTTGTGTAAAAAAGAAGGCTTTCCGAAAACCTGTAGGTACCCGTAAGATTATTAAGTACATAGGATGCTATTGGACTGTCTATATTTCCTTCATCCCCCCTTAAATATTGTTCACCACTAAAATTCAAATTCCAACCCAATTCCAGCGCACTATTAAGACGCCAATTAATTCCTAAATTACCTATGTAATTTGGAAGTAATGGAATATGATCTCCCTTAGAAACGGCAATTGTTCCATCTTTGGATTTAGGATGAAATGGGCTACTTACCAAAAACGATTCTTCAAAAGTTGCTTCCATATAAGAAGCACTTGCAAAAGCGCTTATTTTTTTATCTTCATAATTAATTTTTATTTCCGCTCCCCTCCGTTGCGTATCTCCAATATTGGTGAAATACCCCGTATTCTTGGCAGGACCTGAGCTAACAAAATAAATATCGTTCTTTATTTTTGTTAAAAAAGCGGCAGCGTTTACATGCCAATTTTTATTCATTTTAAAACGAGTTCCAATTTCGAAAGACCTTGCAACTACTGTTTCTAATGGAGGATCCGATAAAAAAGCATTGGGAAGTAAGCAAGGATCGTCTGGGTCTGCACAAGTTAACTCTACAGGAGTTGGAATCCTTGAGGAGCTACTAATATTTGAAAACAAACTAAGTGACTCGGAAGGATTATACACCACTCCAAAAGAGGGATTAAACTCAAAAAACCGATGTGATCCGTTCAATTTTACGCCTATTCTATCCTTTAATTCTAAGGCAGACCAAACAGCCTTTCCTGTGAAGTTAACATTCATATTTTTAGACATATGAAATGTTTCCATAAGGTAGAATTCTGTATTTTTCACCTCTGTATCTACACTTGTAAAACTATCCCCATCAAACAGATTCGATCCTATTGTCCCTCTAGTATCTGTTAATTGTGCCAATTCTATTTTGGACTTAAACTTCGCTTCTCCATCTTGATATACACCTCCAAAAACAATGACATTCTCAAAATTTCCAATCCTCTTATCTATGTATAATTGAAAAGCAACTTGATAACTATTTTGAAGTGTATTCGTCATGTTATTTACCGCCGTTAACACTTCTTCGGATGCCACAATGGGATTTCCTCTTTGATCAAATACAACATCCCCTTCTTCCGGTTCTCCATTCTCATCCCCTTCTTCTTCATAATGTAAATACGCATCGCTCCCTGTGGTGTACAAAGAGGCGTCTCCATTAAAAGTATCCGTAACTCTGTGTTTAAAATTGGATGATACACTTAGTTTTATGGCATCACTTAACTGCGTATTATAAATTGCATTGACTAAAAAAAGTTTATTTTTTGTATTGTCTGGATGCGTAAACACTGCCGTCCTATCCTGCTGTAACAATGTTATCGGAACGGCTCCGTTACCTGTAAGGTTTGTTTTTCCCAAATTGATGGACAAATCAAATTCCGATTCCTTACTTTTCCATGATCCTTTTATAAAACTATTCAACGATTCAGAACTCGAATAATCCCTCCATCCTTTTTCTTTATAATGAGATATCAACGCATATATTCCAAGGTTTTCTCCATAACGTTTTGCATATTTAACACTTGACTTTAAAACTCCAAAAGAGCCTGTTGAAACGGAAATAGATTTTTGTGAACTTGTAAATACCGATTCGGTATTTAAATTAATAACTCCTCCTAAAGAATTTAATCCAAACACTGCATTAGCACCTGCTAAAATCGAGATTTCGTTAATGGCCGATATTGGAATTAAATCCCAATTCATCACATCACCAAACAACTCGTTCATACGCACTCCATCTTGATACACGGATATCCCTTGAGATACACCAAGTAATGGGGAAGCACGAAACCCTCGGTACGTAAGATCTCGTTGCAAAGAATTCCCATTGGCCTCGTTTAACTGTACACTTGTAAAGTTAGTCCGCAAGATATTGGTCAAATCCATATAAATCATTTTTGTATCATCACTTAATTTTAAGTGTTGCACATTAGAATACGTATTTTTAATACCTATTTTTAATGATGTCATTGGCGTATTACTAATCAACACTTCCTTAAGGGGGACACGTAATGTATCATTCACTTTTATGCCCTGCGAATCCGTTTGTCCATAAACAATTACCGGTAGGCCTATAAAAAAAAACAAATAAAGTACTGCTCTCATATTTTTTAAATTCTGATACGGCCACCTATATAAAAGTTAATCGTAGGTCCTGGTTCATAATATCTTTTCCCAAATGCGTTAATTCTTATATTGGAACTGTATGATTCATTCAATAAATTATTAAGCCCTATAAAAGGTTCTACCGTTATTTTTGATACATTAATTATCTTTCCTAAATTTAATCCTACTAAAGTATAGGCAGCCGCCTCTACAGCATTCTTATTATCAGTGAAAATCGAACTCACATATTCGCTATTAATATTTGCATAAAACCCATTTAATCCCTGGTAAGCAATATTTAATGCCCCCGTAATTTTCGGAATTCCAGGAAGGAAATTATTATTATAACTAGTATTGTCAACTACAAAATCTGTAAAAGTAAAATCTGAATAGGTCATATTAATATTGGCAGTAATATATTTTTTCGCTTTAACTGTCAAGCCAAATTCAATACCATTACGTTTAGACTCTCCAGCATTTCTAAAATAATCTCCACCATCAATTTCATAAGGCACCAATTCATTTTTAAGATTAATACTAAATAAAGAAAGCTCGTAAAACATTCTTTGATTCACAATTCCCTTTATCCCCAATTCAAAACTTGTGGCTTCCTGAGGTTTTAACTCTAAATTAAATCCTCCGTTGTTATTTGGGTTTGCGGAAAACTCTTGTAATGTTGGTGTTTCAAAACTTGTAGCGTATTTGGCAAATAGGTTTAAGGATTCTGAAAAAGAATAGGTCAAACCAAGCATTGGATTAAAACTATTTAAACTGATTTCCCCTGAAGCATCCCCGTTTGAAAGAAAATAATCGGTGCTTTTAATAGTATTAGCGTCGTACCTTAACTTTAAAACAGCGGTAATTTTATCTAAAAAGGTTATGTCCTGCTCTAAAAAAACAGCCTTATTTATAAATATTTCATCTTGATCGAGCCCCAGATCTCCGGCAACACCATCCTTATTTTTAAAACGTCTTCTATGATCTTTTTGATTTTGATAATCTACACCTAACACCAATTGGTATGGGAGTTTAACATTTTTATTGTCATATTTATAATGAGCACCTATTCCCCAAAACGTTCTATCAAGATCTATAACTCCTCCTCCATTTCCGTTGGTGGGTATTTTACCATCAAACATACGTGAGATAAAAAAGGTTTTCGCTTTAATGGTGCTTTTTTCATTTACATTAACAATGTATTGCACTCCCGTTTTCAACTGCTTTACAGACTCACCTGCATTGTACAATATGTTTTTTTCTCTTGCTTGCTCAGGATCTTCTTCTAAGTCTTCCAAAGTAATTCCCCCAGGATCTAATGCTATTGGAGAATACAAATAGTTAAGGATTGCTTTTATCTCAGACTTTTTTGTAGGTTGGTAGTTTAGGTTCAAATTATATAAAGTATTCTCTGATTTATTATGTTTCCTATACCCCAATAACTTCGTATGTGATACGTAGCCAAGCATATCAAAGTTTTTAGCAGCATAGCCTCCTTTGAACTGGTATTTCCCAAAATCATAACTACCACTAGACATTCTCAATTCTGCAAAAGATTTTTTTACTTTTTCACTTTCAAAGCGAATAACCCCTCCGGAGGCATTTCCATATATACCTGCGGCAGCTCCTCTAAAAACCTCCACATTAGAAATCATCCCCATATCCAAATTATCTATTTGTGCTTGTCCATCTGGAGTAGATTCAGGAATAAAATCAGACAAGATCCTTACGCCTCTAATTCCAAAAGAAGCTCTTGCTCCAAATCCTCTAATCGCTATTCTTAAATCTTGTGCCATATTTTCGGCATTTTGCACAAAAACACCAGGAGAATATTTAAAAACCTCTTTGGCTGATAATTGTTGACTCCCTTGCTGAATTTGCTTCTGATCTATCGTTGTTACTGACACAGGGATTAGCAAAATACTCTTTGCTATCCTGGTAGATTTTATCGTTACAGGTATTAATGTTACAACAGTGTCTTTTGTTTTAATTTGACCAATCAGAATGGTTGAAAAAAACAAAAGAATAGCTAACAACATATAACCATTTATTTTATTTGTCATAATACATAAGTTTTGGCATTATTATTTTTTCACCTTTCGGGTATCCAAAATCATTTTTTATCAATTCGATTTCATCAGATAATGTACCCAAAGCAATATTTAATTCTTCCACTAAACTACTATCATCACCGCGTACTCCAATAGAAACCGCCCACTGATATTCCGATGGAATCACCTTGTATTGTTCCGAATATTGCTCTTTATTTTTAAATCCTGCAACTGCTCCCCATACAAATGCGGCATCCACCTTTTTACTGTGTAATGCCTCCAGTGCGTTTTCTGCCAATTTAAAAAAATGCAGCTCTACTCCTTCCACTCCCATCAAGGATTCATGTGGTGGCGATCCAGATTGTACAGCAATTTTTTTATTCTTTAAAGAAGAAAAATCGTGTATTGAAGAGTGCTTTGGCACCACTAAACTATAGCCTACCTCCATAAAAGAGTCACTTAGCAATACCTTGCGCGGTATATACCATTTCCCTTCCGTTCTAGGTAAACCAAACTGGCAATCACATTTCTCAGATAAAAGTCCATTTCTAATCGGTCGATTATAAAAGGCCCCTTTAATATAAAAAGCCTCCAAACTTCTACCCAATTCTTTGGCTAATAATTTTGCGATTTCAACATAAATACCGGGTCTTGTTTTATCCGACAATTCGTTACTTAAAGGCTCATTATAATCCAAGAAACATACTTTAAGTGTTGGTTTAGTCGCTGCATTTCTACAGGAGAAAATCAATACAATTGCCAAAAACAGCATGGCAACAATATTAAATTTCAGCGTGTTTTTTTTGATCTTAGACTTCATATAGCTATAATTTTCAAAGCATTTGTAAAAACGTTTTTAAAGCAATCATAAGCGAGCGAATCTCTCTTAAGTTTTAATAAAAAGTGATATTACCATGAAACTATTAATCGTAGATATTTTCAATAATAAATCACTTTTTATTAATTATTTCACAAGTAATAGTGGGTAACTATTTACAATGCAAAAACAAATATTTTTCCGCCAGCAGGGGTCGCTTCCACCATTTTCTCACCCATCTCTCCACCTACAAATCCTGGGATTACGGAAGGACGTCCTTCTAAAACAGCCACATATTGCACTCCATCAATGGAATATGTCATCGGAGCAGCTGCAATACCAGAAGACGTTTTATAACTCCATAATTGTTTACCCGTCGTGGCATCGTGTGCATAAAACGCTCCTTCTAAGGACCCGAAAAACACCAATCCTCCTTTAGTAGTAATAGAACCTGGAGGTATTGGGAATTTCAAATCTATTCCCCATGCTTTTTCTTGTTTAACAGGATCCCAAGCAATATATTCTCCAGGAGTAGGTCCATCTTCTTCATAAACCATTGCCCATTCTGTCCCCAAATAAAAGTAACCTCTTTGGTAATTAACTTCAGACATTTTAAAATCCATACCTATCCTATTTGCAGGAATATAGACCAGTCCTGTATCGGGATTAAAAGACATCGGCTGCCAGTTTTTACCACCAATAAAGCTTGGGTACACCGCTTTCACAGTATTCGTAGGGGTTAATCGGTATTTTTCTACCTCCACAGGGATTCCTGTTTCTAAATCTATTTTTTCTGCCCAATTTGTATGTACAAATTTTTCCGCTGAAATTAATTTCCCGTTTCTCCTATCAATAACATAGAAAAAACCGTTTCTATTGGCTTGCATTAATACAGGAGTTTCTACACCTTCGATTAAAAGTTCTGCCAATACTTGCTCATTTACACCATCATAATCCCAAGCATCAAATGGGTTGGTTTGATAATACCATTGCATTTTACCTGTATCGGGATTTAATGCTATAATACTACAGGTATATAAATTTGTTTTACCCCCATAATCAAAAGTACTAGACCCTCTTAATGAGCTGTTCCATGGAGCAGGATTACTAGTTCCGTAATACAATAAATTTAGTTTTGCATCATAAGACCCAATGTACCAAAATACACCCCCTCCAGTTTCATAGCTTTTTCCCTTCCAAGAATCCCGTACGTTTTTATCGTTTGCCCCATCAGTAGATTTGTATTTCCATAGTAATTTTCCTGTATTTACATCAAAGGCACTTAAATAGCCATTGGCTCCATACTCTCCTCCTCCAAATCCAGTAATTACTTTCCCGTTTATCACCGTAGGAGGTGATGTTATAGCAGATCCTTGTTTGTAATCTACAACTTCCACATTCCATAATTCTTTCCCTGTCTCTGCGTCCAAGGCTACTAAACGACCGTCTAAACGACCTACAAATAATTTCCCATCGGCATATGCAGGTGCTCTGTTAACAATACCGCAACATGCGTACCTTGCAAAATCTTGTGGGATTTCCGGGCTATACACCCATTTTTGCGCTCCCGTAACTGCATCCAATGCATATACATATTTAGGTCCATTCGATGTTGTCACATAAATAGTTTTACCAACTACAATAGGCGTACATTCTTGTGCTTCGTTAATATTTAATGACTTTTCCCAAACCACTTTTAATTCATCAACATTTCCTGCATTGATCTGACTTAGTTCACTATAGCGTTTATTGGTATAATCATTCCCATAAGTACTCCAACCTACATCCGCAGAAGTTGTTTTGTTTGATGATGAAGTGTTCATCTTGCTTTTTTTGTCATTACTACAACTTACAATTGCTAAACATAAGAAAACAAGGGTAAACTTCAGTGATACTTTTAGTTTTTTCATAATAGTTAAAGAATTAATTAGTGTTATCAAATCAAATTCTTCTTTCTTTAAAATATCTTTTCCTAAATAAACTAAACTCATATCTAGCCTAAAATACTCCAAATTAAAATTGAATTATCATATGATTTCCACAAAGGACAAGAATTGTAAGCAATAAAAATGTGGCAATATTCCCAATTAATAGTACATTTATGTAAGAATATAGTCGTTTTATCATGATTTAATCAATAAACAAGCGATTAAACAAAGGAATACTTTATAAATCAACAACTAAGAACAACACACCCTAACTTTTGTCAGAAAATCCCATATCAAGACTGAAATAAAAAGATAAACTGACAAAATTGATCACAAACCTTCTAAACTAAATGACAAGGAATGGAAATTTTAAGCTTTTTTTACCCATAAAAAATGCTCGCAAATTGCGAGCATTTTTTCATTAATTATATATACTAAGAAAATTATTACTTTCGTATCTCTAATTGTTTCTCTTGAAAAACTTTCACTTTAGCTTTCACTTCCGCTTCTGTTCCTTCAAACTCCTCTGTAACTACTTTCTCCTTACCATTTACAGTAATCGTAGAAGTTACCATTGCTTTTACAGCATCTACATCCTTAGTTTTAATAAACTCTACGGACAATAAATGATCTTTCTGAACACTTTCTTTTTCGATAAACTCAATGTTATTTACTTCAAAAGCTGTCTCCTGACTCGTCAAATCCAAGGCAATACTCGGCGCAATTACAAGTGCAACGACAGACATTAATTTTAATAAGATATTCAACGAAGGTCCAGAAGTATCTTTAAAAGGATCTCCTACGGTATCCCCTACTACAGATGCTTTATGAGCTTCGGTTCCTTTCCCTCCATTTTCTTCAATTGTTTTCTTTGCATTGTCCCAAGCGCCACCGGCATTTGATTGGAAAATAGCCATGACAACACCACAGGTAGTCACACCCGCTAGCAAACCACCTAACATTTCTGCTCCTCCTATAAAACCAACGGCTACAGGTACTGAAACTGCTAATAAACCTGGTAAAACCATTTCTCTTAAAGAAGCTTTGGTCGAAATATCGATACATTTCCCATAGTCGGCCACCCCATCTGCCTCGTCAAAAATAGCTCTATCCTCTGGACTTGCTTTAGACATATCAGAATCGTATTTACGCATCACAGCTAAGGCTGCTTTCAATTCAGGAATCTCTTTAAACTGACGTCTTACTTCTTCGATCATGGCCATGGCTGCACGTCCTACAGCATTCATAGACAAGGCCGAAAATACAAAAGGTAACATTCCACCTACTAACAATCCCGCCATAATAGTTGGTTTGGACACATCAATAGAAGTTACGTTGGCCGTTTTCATAAAAGCAGCAAATAACGCTAAGGCGGTTAAAGCCGCAGAAGCGATTGCAAATCCTTTTCCAACCGCTGCCGTAGTATTTCCAACAGCATCTAATTTATCGGTACGTTTACGTACTTCTTTTGGCAATTCGGCCATTTCAGCAATTCCTCCAGCATTGTCACAGATAGGTCCATAAGCATCTACCGCTAATTGAATCCCTGTGTTTGCCAACATCCCTACAGCAGCAATAGCAATACCATATAAACCAGCAAAGTGATGCGATACTATAATAGCAGCCGCAATCAATAAAATTGGAATCATGGTAGACATCATCCCCACACCCAATCCTGCAATAATAGT
>NVRM01000130.1 GCA_002400885.1 Flavobacteriaceae bacterium | reverse complement strand
ACTTTAATTACTTTATTAGCAAATCGTCCTTGACCATTCCCTAGGATACCTCCTCCTAATAATACTTGTAAAGCCGGGGCTACTAATTTTCCAGATTTGATAGACATCCCTTGAAATCCTATATTCGCAATAGAATGTTGCCCACAAGAATTCATACATCCGCTTATTTTAATGGTGATATCACTGTTATGTACAAACTGAGGATATTCACTTTCCAACACACGTTCCAATTCGGTTGAAATCCCTGTACTACTCGCTATTCCTAAATTACACGTATCCGTCCCTGGACAAGAGGTAATATCTAAAACACTATTAAAACCAACTGCGGTATAGCCCAATTTAGAAAGTTCCACATAAAAAAACGGCAATGACGCTTCTGGAACATGGCGTAATAAAATATTCTGACGGATGCTCAATCGCAATTCATTTCCAGCATATTTCTTTATCAAATCTGCCAAAATACGCGCATTTTTGGTGTAAAAATCACCCAAATGAACTTTGATACCAATCGCAAACAATCCTGCCTGTTTTTGGGCCATCACATTGGACTTTTTCCACAAGTCAAACAGTGCTTCATCTTTAATTTCAACCGTAGGCACAGTAATAGTATTTACAACGACAGGAGCTTCAAATCCATCGGTATCTATTGCAACTACTTGTTGAGACAAGGCTTTTTGTTCTTTATTTACCAACTCCCTAAAACCGTCTACCCCCAATTGTTTTACTAAAAATTTCATACGTGCTTTGGCTCTTTTTGCACGTTCCCCATGACGGTCAAATACTCTTAAAATAGCCTCCGTTACAGGAATTACTCGATTGCCTTCTAAAAATTCATACAACACATCGGCATGTCTCGGTTGTGAACCAATCCCACCAGCTAACATCACTTTAAAACCATGTACACCATCTTTGATCTTTGCAATAAACCCAACGTCATGGATAAAACTAATCGCAGTATCATCGTCAGTTCCCGAAAACGAAATCTTAACTTTTCTACCCATTTCCTGACAGATAGGGTTTCTTAAAAAGAATTCGAACAACGCTTGGGCATAAGGAGACACATCAAATGGCTCGTTTGGATCGATCCCTGCAGTTTCAGAAGCGGTTACGTTCCTCACCGTATTTCCACAAGCTTCACGCAAGGTAATATCATCTTTTTCCAATTCCGCCCACAATTCCGGAGTCCTATCTAAACTAACATGATGAATTTGAATATCTTGCCTTGTTGTTATATGTAAACGGCCACGTGAGTATTCGTCAGAAACATTTGAAATCCTATGTAACTGCTCACTAGTCATTTTACCGAAAGGTAATTTAATCCGAATCATCTGAACTCCAAACTGACGTTGACCATATACCCCACGAGCCAATCGCAAGCTACGGAAACGCTCTTCGTCTATTTCTCCTTTGTGAAATTGGTGGATTTTTCTTTCTAAATCAATGATATCCTTCTCCACTACTGGGTTTTCGATTTCGGTTCTAAAACTTTGCATGATCTATCGTATTTTGTTAGTTATTGTGTACTGAATTACAGTTCTCTAGCATTCCTGTAGTGCTTCTACAGGAATGACAGACAACGTTAATAAGCTAGTAATCTATGTATTAATTTTATTTTTTATGCTTCTATAAAACCAACGCCCGCTGTATGATTCGATTGTTGATCAATCAAAATAAAGGCTCCATTGGTTCTGTTTTCTTCAAAAGTATCGAAGAAAATAGCTTTGTTTAATTGGAAAGTAACAGAGGCGATATCATTCATTGAAACTTCTGTAACACCTGTTTCTACTCCAGAAAAATCCGTCGCTATTTTATGATGAATGGTCTGTACCTTTGCCAATACTTTATGCAAACCATGTTGTAATAAATACTTAGCTCCTGGTACTAATTTTTCTGCATCCATCCATGAAACCGTCGCAGTAACTTGCTTTGCTATATGTGGTATTTCGTCCACCTTCACAATCATGTCTCCTCTACTTACATTTACATTATCGGTTAAAGTAACAGTCACAGAACTTTGACGTCCTGCTTTTCCATACTTTTTATCGTAAAAGAAAATATCCTTCACGGTTGATCTTGTTTTAGAAGGCAATACTAATACGGCATCTCCTACAGACAAATCCGCACCATATACCTTTCCTGCATAACCTCTAAAATCATGAAAATCTTCTGTTTTTGGACGGATCACCAATTGTACAGGCAAACGCATTTTACCGTTATTATATACATCTTCCGCATCCAAACTTTCCAAATGATCCATTAATGTAGCTCCTTTATACCAATCTAAATTGGTAGATTTAAACACCACATTATCACCTTTTAAAGCACTTACTGGAATGTATGAAATTTGACGACCTTCAAAATTACTTTTCTCCACCAATTTCTCAAATTCCGCCTTGATTTCGTTGAATCTTTCCTCAGAAAAATCAACTAAGTCCATTTTATTTACCGCCACTACCACGTCTTTTACACGCAATAAATTATTGATAAAAAAGTGGCGATACGTTTGCTCAATAACTCCGTGACGTGCATCAATTAAAATGATGGCCGCTTGTGAGGTCGAAGCACCCGTTACCATATTTCTGGTATATTCTATATGCCCTGGTGTATCCGCAATAATATAACTACGCTTTGCCGTAGAAAAATAAATATGCGCCACGTCGATGGTAATCCCTTGTTCACGCTCGGCAACTAAACCGTCTGTGGCCAAAGAAAAATCGAGGTAATCATACCCTTTTAATTTACTACTGCGCTCAATGGCTTCCAACTTATCATCGGTCATTGACTTTGTATCGTATAAAATACGTCCAATCAAAGTGCTTTTCCCATCATCTACACTTCCTGCCGTTGCTATTTTTAATACTTCCATTTATACTGGTTTTTAGTTGTTAGTTGTTGATTGTTAGTAAACCGTCTTAAGTTGAACACCATAGACGATACGATTCGCTATAACATGCTAATTGTAATCTCACATTTCATCAAAAACTAATACCATTTTACGTTATTTTTTTATTATAGTTTTAGGTTGTATGCTGACATTGGGTACGATCTCTCAATCCCAACATCTCATCGCTCAATACTTCTCCTAAAAATACCCTTGTTGCTTTCTCTTTTCCATGGCTGCTTCGGATCTTTTATCATCGATACGTGCACCACGTTCTGAGATACTAGAATCTCTAATTTCTGCTACAACTTGACTGATGGTTTCTGCATGAGAAGCCACTGCTGCGGTACAACTCATATCTCCAACAGTTCTAAATCTAACGATTCGTTCTTCTACTGCTTCCTCTGCGTCTCTATAAACACAATCTGCGGCTGACCAAATCATACCATCACGTACAAAGGTTGGACGTTTATGAGAAAAATAAATAGATGGAATTTCCAAATCTTCATTTTCTATATAACTCCACACATCCAATTCTGTCCAGTTAGAGATCGGAAACACACGTACATTTTGTCCTAAATCGATTTCTCCATTTAACATATCGAACAACTCTGGTCGTTGGTTTTTTTCATCCCACTGCCCAAAATCATCACGTACCGAAAAAATACGTTCTTTGGCTCTTGCCTTTTCTTCATCTCTACGAGCTCCTCCGATACAGGCGTCAAACTTAAACTCCTCAATCGCATCCAATAAGGTCGTAGTTTGCAACATATTCCTACTTGAATAACGTCCTGATTCTTCTTTCACTTTTCCTTGATCAATAGAATCTTGTACATTACGTACGATTAATTCTAAGCCCAATTCCGCTACTAATTTATCTCGAAAGGCAATGGTTTCAGGAAAGTTATGTCCTGTGTCAATATGCATTAAAGGAAAAGGAATTTTCGCTGGATAGAAGGCTTTTTGTGCCAATCGTACCAAGGTGATTGAATCTTTCCCTCCAGAAAATAACAACACAGGTCTATCAAACTGTGCCGCAACTTCGCGCATGATAAAAATCGCTTCGTTTTCTAGGTCATTTAATTGTAAAATATCTGTCATCTTCGTTTCGTTTTATGAATGCAATCCACATTCTCTATTCCCCAACACTTTGGTGGGATCAAAATATTTAAATTCGTTTGGTAACTTATTTTCTACTAAATAAGCATCTAATTGTTCATCTGTCCAATGGTAAAAAGGACTCACTTTAATCAAGCCATCTTTACTTACCGATACCACATCAATCCCGTCTCTAAAAGCCGTTTGCCCTTTTCTAATATTAGTAAACCATACATCTGGTGCATGCTCTGCCATCGCTCTTCCAAAAGGTTCCATTTTCACTTGTTCTGTAAAAACTTCGTGTAGTGGATCTTCTATTTGAGGAATCCCCATGGTTGCATCTCTATGTGCTGATGTCTGCTGAGGCACGTATAAAAAAACATTCAAATCCAATGTATCTATCAACTCATTGGCATGGGCATAAGTGTTAGGCGTATTGTATCCTGTATCACACCAAATCACTTTTATGTCTTTATCTACCTCCGTACATGCATGTAAAATAGCCACTTCATAAGGCCTAAAATTAGTCGTTACCAATGGTTTTTTCGCAAAATCAATTGCCCATTTAATAATTTCCAGCGGCGATTTCCCCTTTAATTCTTCGTTTATTTTATTTACATCCATTATTTACCCCATTTTATTTTGTTCCATGCTCTTTCATGAAAAAAGTACAGAACCATTTTTGTTACTAACTCTATCGAACCAATAGAAAGCGCCATTTTTGTATCTCCCGTTATAAACCAAGAAATCAACACTGTATCCAAGGTTCCTACCATACGCCAACTAATCGATTTGACGATACTACGCATTGGCCTATCAGATTTTCTATCTTCTTCAAAAGCACCAGCCCTAGCTATTTTATCACGATCTATTAATTGCTCTACAATCATTTTTTTTTATTAAAAATTCACTTGGCAAACTTAGCTAAATTTTATTACCCTACCAACTCTATAGGATTTAAGGTTTTTAAAATGGTGATTTTTAACAAATCCTCATAATTAGACCTGATTTACAGTTATTTAACAATAAACAAGGGCCGTTATTCTAACAATGCTTGGTTCAAATCTTTGATTATATCCTCCACATGCTCCAATCCTACCGAAATTCGAATCAATCCATCCGTAATCCCAACGATTAAACGTTCGTTTTCAGCCAATTTACTATGTGTAGTGGAGGCTGGATGGGTGGCAATGGTTCTAGTATCTCCTAAATTAGCAGACAGAGAACACATTTTAAGGGCATCTAAAAATCTACGCCCCGCAGCGAGTCCTCCTTTTAGCTCAAAAGCGATGATATTCCCCCCCAATTTCATTTGTTTTTTGGCAATTTCATACTGTGGATGCGACAGTAAAAAAGGGTATTTTACCCGATTCACTTTCGGGTGTTTTTCTAAAAAAACAGCTACTTTTTCTGCGTTTTCACAATGACGATCCAAGCGGACCGCCAAGGTCTCCAAACTTTTAGACAACACCCAAGCATTAAAAGGCGACATGGAAGGCCCTGTATTCCGAGAAAACAAATAAATTTCACGAATCAATTCCTTTTCACCTACCACTACTCCTCCTAAAACACGCCCCTGTCCATCCATTAATTTCGTCGCAGAATGAATGACCAAATGTGCTCCAAATTTGATAGGGTTTTGAATATAGGGCGTTGCAAAACAATTGTCTATCACCAATAATAAATTGTGTTTTTTTGCGATTTCTCCCAAGTATTCTAAATCCAAAATATCAATTCCAGGATTCGTAGGAGACTCCGCATATAAAATTTTAGTCGCTGGTGTAATCAACTTTTCAATCCCCTCCAAATCATCACTTTCAAAATAGGAAGTACTGATATTCCACTTGGGAAAATACTTTGTAAATAAGGTATGTGTGGAACCAAAAACAGCCCTGGCAGAAACGATATGATCTCCACTATTTAACAAAGCAGCAAAAGTCGAAAACACAGCAGCCATTCCTGTTGCAAAGGCATAGCCATCCTCCGCCCCTTCCATTGCCACCACCTTATTTATAAATTCCGTGGTATTAGGATTGGTAAAACGGGAATAAATATTCTTCTCCTTTTCTTCAGAAAATGAAGCCCGCATGTCCTCTGCATCGTCAAAAACAAAACTTGAGGTCAGGTACATAGGTACCGAATGCTCTTCATACTGAGAACGTTCCATCTGATTCCGAATGGCTTGTGTTTCAAAATTATTAAATTCCATTTGCTGTTTTTTTAAAAAAAAATTATTTAATCTTTATCTGCCAATCTAATGATGTCCCCAAAAACACCTCTTGCTGTCACGGCTGCACCTGCTCCGGCTCCTTGAATTACAATGGGCTTATCACCATAAGATTCTGTGAAAATCTCAAAAATAGCATCGGCTCCTTTGATTTGTCCCAAGGGGCTATTGGCTGGAACCGAAACCAATTCAACTTTTAAGTCCCCCTTATCTTGCTGTAAATCGCCCGATAAATCACCGATATAACGCAATACATGTCCTTCTTTTTGGGCCTTTTTAATCTGGTTGTAAACAGGATCTAAAGCTTTTAAATTTGACAAGAAATCTTGAGAAGAACCCGCTCTTAAATTTTCAGGAATTAAATTCTCTACCACGACGTCTTCCAATTCGTTTTGCAAGTCCAATTCTCTAGCCAAAATAAGTAATTTTCTTGCGACATCATTTCCACATAAATCTTCTCTTGGGTCCGGCTCTGTATAACCACAGGCTATTGCTTCCTTTAAAACCTCTGAAAAAGGACGATCTTCCGCAGAAAACGCATTGAATAAATAACTTAATGAACCCGAAAACACTCCTCTAATTCTGGTGATATTCTCTCCTGAATCATGTAATAATTTAATGGTTCCAATGAGTGGCAACCCTGCCCCTACATTGGTCTCATACAAATAGGATTTTTTATAATACTGTAACTTTTCTCTTAAATTTTTATAAAAACCATAGCCTAGCGTATTGGCTACTTTATTAGAGGAAACCAAATCAAATCCATTTTCTACAAAAGAAATATAGTTATTTGTAAAGGCTGTACTTGCAGTATTATCTACCAAAATTAAATTTTCTAAATGATGTTTCTCTGCATAAGAAATTACATCGTTTATTTCGTAATCCTGAAGGGTAGTTGTCGCTAAGTCATCTTTCCAATTTTTGGACACCCCTTCCTTATTTAAGAGAAGCTTGGAGGAACCTGCCACCGCAAAAATATTCAAGTTGATGTTTTTGCGTTTTAAAATAGTAGCCTTGCTTTCTAAAATTTGATCAATTAACGTACCTCCAACCAATCCTTTTCCAACAACGGCAATATTTATGTTTTTAGACACGCCAAAAATCTCTCCATGAATCACATTTACCGCCTTGTTTAAATCTGATTTCTTAACCACCAAACACACCGTATCTCCAGTCACAGTATTGTTAATCAAAATAGGTGTTACCCTATTCTTAATCAAAGCACTATAAGGCTGATAAAACGAATGTAAACTCTGACCAATAATAGATATTACAGACACATTTTCGGTGATATAAATCTTACTGATATCCTTGCTTCTAAACTCATTGGAAAACTCATTTTCCAATACTATCTTTGCTTTAGATCCATTTTCAGCTTCCACTATAAAACCAATTCCACGCTCCGAAGAACCTTGTGAAATAATACTCACACTGATATTTTCTCTCCCCAACGCAGTGAAAATACGACCATCAACCCCTGTTTTACCGAGTAATCCACGTCCTACTAGATTCACCAATACAACATGTTCCTGTACCGATAAAGATTTAATACCTCCACGTTCAGAACCCTCACCAATAAGCGTTCCTTCATTATCCGCATTAAATGTATTTAAAATACGCAATGGAATATTTTTCTCTATCAATGGAATAATAGTTTTGGCATGTAAAATATTGGTGCCAAAATTGGCCATTTCATTTGCCTCTTGATAGGATAATTTTTTTATTTTCTTAGAATTGGAAACCATGTCAGGGTTTGCCGTATAAATACCATTTACATGGGTGTAATTTTGCAATTCTGACGCATTCAAATAATTAGCGATTAAGGAGGCCGAATAATTACTTCCATTACGTCCCAAAGTTGTGGTTTCCCCCTGTTCATTCGCAGCTATAAAACCTGTAATTACTTTTACCTCATCCGAATTATGTTGTTTAAAATAGTCGATAACATTGTCTTGAGAAACTTCCGTAAAAGGTTGGGCATTCCCAAATTCATCATCTGTTATGATCAACTTTCTGGCATCGACAAAAGAAGCATTCACTCCTTTACTCGCTAACTGATGGGCTATAAATTTTGCGGAAATCAACTCCCCTTGAGCTAATACTTGATCTTTTATTTTTGCACTGTAATCATTTAACAAACCTACGCCTCTAAAAATCTCGTCTAGCAAGATAAACTCACTAGAAAAATCGATGGATGTATCTGGTTCATTCTGATAGGCTTTAAACTCCTCAAACTCGTTTTTAAAAGGAATGTTATTTTTTGCTTTTTCTAAAATAGACTCTAAATGGTCTGTAGATTTCCCACGTGCAGAAACCACTACCGCTAATTTTTCCTTCGCCGCTACTTTCGTTTCTATAATTGCTAAGGTACTTTCTAAGCCCTTCCCATTGGCCAATGACTTCCCTCCAAATTTAACTATCTTCATCGTAATATTATTTAAAAACGTCTTTTAATATGCTCACTAACTGTTCAAATTCTATTAAAAATGCATCATGTCCGTGGACTGAATTTATTTCTGAATAGCTTGCTTGTATTCCTTTTTCCTTTAAAACCGCCAAGGCCTTTCTATTATGTGCTGGCACAAAAAACAAATCAGAGTCTACCCCCACCATATGCACTTTTGCTTGTATCTTATTCAATACAGCATCTTCAGATTCACTTCCTTTAAAAATATTAAAAGAACTGAGTAAATGTGTCATTGTTTTATAGGCATGTAAACTAAAACGCTGTTCTAATTTTTCTCCGTGATGCAACAACCAACTTTCTACATTGTACATTCCCATTGCCTCGTTTTTAGAACCTTTAAATTTTTGTTCAAAAGAAGCAGGTGTACGGTAAAAAAGCATGGCCATCATCCGAGCATCATGCAGTGGTTTTGTGGAGTTTTGTAATATTTGCTGCTGTACTTTATTATGTCCCAACACCCAATCAGAAGCTTTCCAATCGGAGGCTACGGGCACTAAATGCTGAATTAAATCAGGAAACAATGCCGCCATTTCCCATGCAATTCCACCTCCTAAAGAACTCCCAATAGCCGCATAAAGTGATGAGATATTTAATTCTCCTAAGGCCAATCCAAATAAATTTGCTACATCTTTTGCACTAAATTCATCGTAATAAAAAGAAATCTCTTTAAGCGCATATCCATTTCCTGGAATATCAAAACAGACGATTGTGTACTTCGCTGTATCAATCAATTTTCCTTTACCGACTAGAGATTTCCACCAACCTTTAGTTCCTGCCACATCAGAATTCCCTGTAAGTGCGTGATTAATCAACACCACAGGTGCCGAATGTAATTTCCTCCCAAATAGTTGATACGACAATATAAACTCTTCGTATGTAGTTCCTTTTTCAGAAACAATTTTGGGTATGGATATGTATTTAATTTGATGCATGAATAAAACCTAAACAATATTTAATTTAATGTTACTTAAATTATACTGTTACTAAGAAGGAAAAAACACCTGTGGTTTTATGTCCGTTTGTTATCTATCCAATGTGGTAGAATGTAGCACCTTCTTTACAATTAAAGGGTTGCTAAGGCTTCAACGGGTCTAATCCCTCTGCCTTTCTTAATAACAATATTCAATAAGTATATGAACTCGGTCACAAATAAACATATAATCTTCCTCTTAAACAACAGTTTAATTAAATTTTAACTCACAGATACTGCTATTTTCGAAAATGCTTCTTTTAAATCCTGTTTTAAATCCGAAATATCTTCAATTCCCACAGACAGTCTAATCAAGTCCTTTGTGACTCCAGATTTTTCTTGCTGTGCATCCGACAATTGCTGATGTGTGGTACTTGAAGGATGAATAATCAATGATTTTGTATCACCGATGTTTGCTAGTAATGAGAATACTTTCACATTATCTACCGTTACTTTCGCCGCTTCAAATCCTCCTTTGACACCAAATGACAAGACACCGCTCTGTCCTTTTGGTAAGTATTTTTTTGTGTTTTCATAAGTAGCATGGCTCTCGAGTCCTGGATAACTTACCCAAGCTACTTCCACCTGCTCTTCAAGCCATTTTGCCAATTCTAACGCATTTTGACTGTGTTTATCTAAACGAAGAGCCAATGTTTCCAAGCCTTGAATAATTTGAAATGCATTAAACGGACTCAACGCTCCTCCAAAATCTCGCAATCCTTCCAAACGAACTTTTGCAATAAAAGCAGCATCCCCTAGCGCCTCGCTATAAATTAAACCATGGTATCCTGCAGATGGCTCTGTGAACTCCGGGAATTTACCATTGGTCCAATCAAAGTTCCCTCCATCTACAATGGCCCCTCCTAAAGAGTTTCCTTGTCCTCCAATAAATTTTGTCAATGAGTAAATCACCAAATTGGCTCCATGTTCGATTGGGTTTAATAAATAGGGTGTAGCGACGGTATTGTCCACTAATAATGGAATATTGTTGGATTTAGAAATAGTGGCAATTGCTTCTATATCCAATACATCTAACTTCGGATTCCCGATGGACTCAATAAATACTGCTCTGGTATTTTCTTGAATTGCTTTTTCAAAGTTTTCTGGGTCTGAGGCATCCACGAAAGTGGTGGTAATTCCAAGTCTTGGTAAGGTAACATTCAATAAGTTAAAAGTACCTCCATACAAGGTGCTCGAGGCGACAATATGGTCACCCGCTCTTAACAATGTTAATAAAGTTGATGATATCGCTGCTGTTCCAGAAGCAAAAACTGCGGCTCCAATGCCGCCATCCAATGCCGCCAATCGTTTTTCTAAAATATCGTTAGTTGGATTGTTTAATCTGGTATAAATAAAGCCAGGCTCTGCCAAACTAAACAAGTCAGCCGCATGTTGTGTATCGTTAAAAACATAAGAAGTAGTTTGATAAATAGGCACTGCTCTAGTTCCTGCTGTTGCTGAAGTATCGTGACCTGCGTGTAATGCTGTAGTTGAAAATTTTTGATTGCTCATACTATAATATTTTATTTTTTTTTGTAAAACTATGTGATAAAAAAAAGTCCCTTTGGATGCAGATATTACCAAAGGGACTTTTAAGTTTTATAAAAATAAAAACTAAGTTTGGCAATATCTTATCATACAACAACACATCATACGCATACAGCGCATCATTATAAAAGTTGAAAAATTAAAAATAGTATTCATTGTTTTTTGAGTAAAAAAAAGCCTCTGATTTCTCAGAGGCTCTTATTATATATGTTGTTTAAAATTTATACAATAGCGTCCCCTGCGTAATTAATACACATCATACAGCGACACATTATGTTTAAATTTTTATTCATTTCGTTTTCTTATCTATTGGCAAATATAGAAACATTTTCCAAGTCTCCAAGTTTTTTTTCAACAAAACTTGATTTTCACTGATTATTTCACAGCGCCCCTCTTTATTACTAGACGATCAAAACTCAGACACATAAGGTAATTTATGGTATTGTAAAAATGTAAGTTTGACCTAAACATTCCTTGTTTTTTATAAATAAAACCAAACAATCGTATTACTATTTCCCAATCACCCATCCGATGCTAAAGCTAATGTTAGTTATTAATTTCGCACTGGTTAAATCACTAAAACCAAGACCTAGTCCTCCACTTAAGTTCAAACTAAACCCACTTTTATAACTGCGCTGCATCCCCCATATCGGACCAATAGCTGCAAAATATTTCTCTGCATAATTGGCATTTCCAATCATAGATTTACCACTCTGAATAGCGGTACTCAACGCTAAATAATTCCCCGAGTTATTTGCTGTTCGCTTATTCTTTCTAGCTCTTTTTTCAAGATTATAAAAATAACGGTACTGTACTTCCGCAAAAGGAAAAAACGACCAATCTGTTTTTCTCCCAGTCCCTCCACTTATAGACAAACCTGTTCCTAATTTAAAATCCAAGGTTGTTTTATTTGTAAGTCCTAACTCTGATTCTATACTCGGTGTTATTAAATTGATCTTATATAAATTTTTAGTTACAAAATTATCCTGTCCAAGGGCACAATAAAAACTAACGGTAAATAACAATACTAGATAATACTTCATATAGGTCTCTCTTTAAAATATGTTAGCGAAAAAAAATCACCATCACATCCTGCACAAAAACCACACCATTATTTATCTTTTTATATCCACATTCCCCATTTCAACCGCTCTTTCAAAAGCACCTGTTACTGCTTGAATAATGGATTCTTTTACCTGTCCTCTATCTAAAATATCAATTGCAGCACGTGTAGTCCCTCCTTTTGACGCCACCATCTCTATCCATTCTTTCGGTGTTTCCTTGTGCTTTTCATACAACTTAACCGCTCCATTAAATGTTTGGATGGTCATTCTTTTTGCTTCTTCTTCGGTAAAACCAAGGTTCATACTTTTTTCTACAATAGCTTGCATAAAATAGAACACATAGGCAGGTCCACTTCCCGAAATTCCTGTAGAAGCATCAATCATATTTTCATTCTCAACTTCCACGGTGATCCCTGTAGTTTCCATCAATTCGTTTACCAAAAAGGACTCAGACTTAGACACGCTTTTAGAAATTGTAAAACTTGTCATTCCTTCTCCTATTTTAGTAGGTAAATTAGGCATGCTTCGAATTACCTTCTCCACGTCTAAGTTATCTTGAATTGTTTTAATCTTGACTCCAGCCATGATTGACACAAAGATTTGAGAGGGATTTGTAAATGCTCTCATGTTTCCAAAAAGCTCCTCGATATTATAAGGTTTTACCGCTAAAAACACAATGTCTGCTTGTGGTAAACACAGCTGCAAAGAGGTACACACATTAAAAATACCCATTTTTTTTATTTCTTCTATTCGCTGCTTAGAAACATCATAAATATTAATTTTATTTCCTTTTAAAATTGAAGAGTGACTCATCCCTTCCGCAAAGGTAAGACCCATATTTCCAGCACCTATCACTAAAATATTAATTGATTTCATATGTTCTATTTTTGTTGAGTTGTATTGGTCGGTTTTTTTAACACTCCCAATACGCACATTTTTCATTTATATTTTATAGTATAAATGTACATTTTTATAACAAATACAAACCTTATTTCACAATTATTACCCCCTAAATAAATTACTTTGAATTCAACCGAAACAATCTGATTTTCACTTCTTTTTCTAAACGAATCAAGTAGAACATTATGAGCCCGATGCTAATTTTAACATTTCTTATAATTATTCTCAGTACTCGTTTCGTTTTTAGCGAATAACTTTTAAGTGAAAATGTAATTTCTATTCCTTTTTCTTCTTAAATGTTACTTTAAAAAATGAAAATTTCAAATAGTGCTCCTCCTTTTTTTTCGAATTACTGATTCAACAACCCCCCTAAACATCACCAAAACACTAAACTGGTTTTCTTAATATCGCATTGCTGGTTTCCTGTTGCTTTAACTTAAGAAACAACAAGAGATCCGCTCACTTCACAGCTCGGTCAGGAGTTATTTTAACCGTAAATTTTCTTTTTCATCTCCATTATTAAACACATCGATAATAGAAAAAAAAGGCTCCACTAGCAGTTCTTATCTAAAAACAAAAAATAGTACCCACAGCACCCTGCCCTATTTCATTCTAAAAACAAGTATTCATTAGCGTTTAAAAACAGGACTATTTCTATTTAAAGGTATTAATTACACTAAAAGCTTTGAAAAAAGCATTTTTTCAGTACCTTTGTTTTTAATTAGTCTAAATAAGAATAAGAGATTGTGTTGAGTCGTTATTTAGGAAACAGCATAAGCAAACAACTAAACAGCAGCACCTAGTAATAATAGGATATTAAAAATTAAGAAATGCGATGTTAGATTTTCAAAAAACATACAGTAACAAGACTCACTTATTACAAGTACTTGCCCTCTCTGCTATTTTATTTGGCACCTTAAATACAAGCGCACAAACCATCACAAAAGACAGTACCTATACACGACTAAAAGAAGTAATCATCATTGGGCAACAACAAAAAAAATCTATTCAATTAAAAAGGGCAATAGCAAGTCATCAATTAATTGCAGGAAGTACTACCATCGCTATAATGCAACCTAAAATACAACGTTTAGAAACATTAAAAGACGCTTTAAGATTAGAACCTGGAGTTATGATACAAGAATTTTTTGGAGCAAATGACCAACCTCGATTAAACATAAGAGGCTCTGGAATTCAGAGTAACCCTCAGCGCAGAGGTGTTTATTTGATGCAGGATGGAATTCCTATTAATTTTGCAGATGGCTCCTATGTTATTGGTATTATGAACCCAGTAACCGCAGATTTTATTGAAGTTTTTAAAGGGGCGAATGCTTTACAATACGGCACAGCAACACTCGGAGGAGTCATTGATTTTATTTCAAGAAGAGGAAGCGATAAAAACAAGTTATTAGTAAAATCAGAAATAGGTGCATTTGAGTATCAATCCTTCCTAGCAATGGGCGGAAAAAAATGGATCAATCGGGATTTTTACAGTGCTATTTCTCTTAGTAAACAACGGGGATACAGGCCACATAACAGTAATGAAAAATTAAATATTTCTCTTAATTTCGGACATACTATTTCGCCTAAAATAAGCAACAGATGGTATGTAAATTATACCTCCATTAATTTTGACATCCCTGGCCCACTCACCTATGAAATGCTCCAAAAAAACCCAAATCAAATAACAAAAGGGGTACGCCTCCCTATGTATATGGCGGCCAATATAGAAAGAGACCTACCTAAACGAGCTGTAGAAATGTTTCGTATCGCAAATAAATACAGTATAAATATAGCAGAGAACACTTCTTTAAACATTGCCACGTACTATCAATATGCGGACGACCGTTTTGTATTCCCTATAGTCCTATCTACCCAACATTCTTTTTACCACGACACTGGTTTTTCTGCCAATTGGCATTACAACACATCTGTTCATAGTTTTCAGGCAGGTATGATTGGTAGTTTTGGCAAAACCTTGAGAAAGGGACATATCAATAAAAACGGCTTAGATTCTTTTGTCTTTTCAAAAGACCTGCTCACAGCGTATAACGTAACCTTATTTGCAGAAGAAAAATACCATCTAAACACACATACCATACTGGTTGCAGCAATACAGGGAGCTTATAACGCACGTAATAGTAATGATATTTTCCCCAATCCAGCATTGCGTCCTTGGTACAGTCACTCCTCTCATAAATACCGCTATTTTCATTCCGAAAACATTTCTCTAAAGCAAGATTACAGTGCTTTTAATCCTCGGTTTGGCCTTATTTATAATACGGGAAACAATAAGGACATTCAGATATTTGCCAACGCGAGTTGGAGTTATGAACCTCCAACATTTGACGAGCTTGTGGGTAGTAAAGTAACCAATAACATCAATACAAGTCCTAAAGAAATATTTGCCATAAAAATAAATAAACAAAGTGCTTTTACCTTGGAAGTCGGAACCCGCCATACCGGTAATAGGTATGCTTGGAATATGGCATTTTACACCTCCTGGTTAAGAGATGAAATACTAGAAGTAAAGGATTTTACATTGGGAATAAAAACAACTACAAACTATCCAAACACCGTACACAATGGATTAGAAGTAGGCTTCTCTCTTGTCCCTTTTCAACATATTTTATCCTATAAATATACCGACAAAATACTATTACAAGGGGTGTATAATTATAGTGATTTTTATTTCTCCTCAGGAAAATACAACGGAAAACAACTCGCAGGGATTCCCAAACATTATTTAGCAGGGGCGCTAAGCTACCAATATCCTAAAAAGGTAAACATAGAAATGAATGTAGAGTACCAGCCGAAAGACACTCCCATAGACCATGAAAACACCTTAACGCAACCTTCTTTTTACCTCTTAGGTTTTAAAGTAGCCTATCAAGCTGTTAAAAATTTCAGCTTTTTTGTGGAAGGAAAAAACATTCTTGACAAACGCTATGCTTCTAGTTATATTATTAACGATCAAATACACAAGCCCCCTATTCCATTCCCTAAATTCTCCTCAAAAAACATGGCATTTTTTATGCCAGGATCACCACAAGCCTACTATTTAGGAATAAGCTACAGTATTAACTAACAGCCATATGATTAAAATAATAGTAACATACACCTTCCTTTTTTTAGTATTGGTTTCCTGTACTAAAGACGACACATTGTCCCCAGACATAGACAACAATAGCTTATTACCCGATCGTTCCGATTATCTAAATCAAGATTATGGAACCCAAGCACTGGCCCATAAAATTGAAGGACTGTACGATAGTAGTATTGGCTTAGTTATTTATGACGATGAAACCAGAACTAAACCTGTTCTATACCTGACTCGTGGAGCTACAGAAATACGTATAATAGCATTAGAAAGTGGTGCTGTAGAGATTAGTTATCAAGATTTTCAGACACTTTTAATGCCTTTAAAAATGAGTGTCACCATCAAAGGATTATTAGAAGAACGCAACGACACCATTTTTATAAGAGGAAGCGATGGCATTGTACGAACCAAGCGCGGTGAAGACATGCCCATAGGGACTCCGCTACCAGAGAGTGATGACGCCGAACTAACAGGTATTTATATTAACTCAGAAAAAGAAATGGGAATGCTCATAGATTTAATGTTACCGATCCCTATAAAAGCACTCGTAAGAGCTCAAAAGAAATAAGAACACAAACAAAAAAAGCCTTAGAGATCCATTTGGAATACATTATAAAAGAAAATGTTTCCTCGTTTCCTTTGGTACAATTAAGAACTAAAAACACAGAAATTAAAAAACAGACCCCATGAAAACACTACAATACGCTATATACACGCTATTTCTTTTCATACTCTTATCCCTTACAGGATGCAACAAAGAATTAGAAGATATAGACGGAGAAACTCTGATAGAACAGTATCAACTTTCCGGAAGATACAAAATACAAATCACCCCTAAAATGATGGGAATCGCAGCGATAACCACGGGGGCACATGACGCCATTTTAACCCATGAAGGAGGGGATGTACTTCGCTTAAAATTTACAGGTTTTCAAAAATCACCGATGCCTTTTAAAATGTCCGTAGATATTTTAATGCGTATCAAGCCCGGTCCAAAAGGGAGCTTAAGAATCGAAAACATAGGGGGTGATTTTGATGCTGATTTACCCGAAGGAGCCAGTGTAATTAATCAAGATGACCTTCCTCCAGGAATGGAAATCCCTGAAGATGCTTTGGTCAATGGACTACACTCTAATGGAGACTCCTTTATTGCAGGGGTCTATGAAAAAATGGAGACACCTACTGGTGAGAAGCTTCTAAATTTCAACTGGAATCTAGACCCAAACGTAGGTTTACCCGTAGTAATTAACATTAAAACCATCAAAAAAATGGAATAAAAATCAATAAGTAAGGTACTATAATTTACAACAATCAATATAAAAAAGAGGTCAACTAAAAACACCTCAAACCATTCCCAAATTCAATAAAAAAACTATTATGTTTAAAAATAAATTCAATTACCTGATGCTGGTAACAATCCTTACTGCATCCTTTACGTTTACTTCTTGTGATAAAGATGATGACGAGGACCTACCCATAGAAAAAACAGCCGAAGAAATTGCTGCAGAAAACTTAGCCGAATTTAAAGATTTAATCGGAACTACCGGTGTAAGTAATCTAAGCTACGAATTGGCAATGTCTATGGAGCCAATTAGCTCCCTAGTAGGAGATGAGTTTGATAAACTTGCTTTTGATAGCCGAAACGACGAAGATGGATCTACCCCTAATCGTTTTTTTAAATTTGACGACAGCTACACGTATAATGACAGTGGAATGTCTATAAAAGGAAGCGTGTTTACTTTTGAAAAAAAAGACGGTGTATTTACACTATTCGCCAAACTAAAAGACGCAAAAAAAGCATTCTTTGGAAAAGACCTGATTGATGATGGTGAGTTCGAATTTAAGGTTACTTACAATATTCAAACAAAACTTGTCACTACTTTTCAAAGTGGGTATCAACAAGGCTATAACACAGGAACTGTTATCATAAGATATACTGCAACACCTTATGTAGCCCAAGCCAAGGCTGCAAAAAAGAAAAGTGTAAAACGTAGTACAGCAGCACTTACTGGAGTACACTATGTTTCTGTGGAACTTAGCCCAGCACATTGGAGTGCAAGATTCCCTGCCTACCTTTTACAACCTAAAGGAAAACATTACGTGAAGTTTAGCCCTAAAAGTAATGGGGAAACCAACATCCAATTTTGTGATGCTAGCGGAAACGTAAGTGGCAATAATTACAACTATGGTACTACCCATCATTTTTGGAAAAACAGAATGCCAATGGCTGTAAATTTAGCCCAAGTAGATTTTACGTTCAACAGGGAGTCTGGAAGTATTAGTCAAGGTACAGGAGTGATGGCACGTGCTAGAAAAAACTACAGTCCTCGTGGAATTACCCCTCCTTTTTTCGGCGGAAGATTAACCAATCAAGATTCCGGATCTGAAGCGACTATTATTACAACGCACAACAATTCTGCGACTAGTTTTAAGATAGAAATAAACTTAGATTTTGATGTTAAATTTCATTGTATAATCACCAAATAAATAACAATAGGTAATGTATTCAAAATATATAAAAGCTGTCATATCAGCCTTTACCTTACTATTGTTACTGTCTTGTAATGAGGAGTTCGAAGTGAATTCCTCTTACTTTTCAACGATAAACAATACCAGTAAAACCATTGTATATCGCGGAGAAAAAGCAGGTGATTTTAAAGAGGTAAACCAACACATAGCATGGGAAATGGTAGAAAACCTAGTTGTAGAAGGACATATAAACCAACGAGATCTATATCAAATACGTAATTATGCACGCCCAATAAACAGTGCTATTAAAAACTTAGATTTTAAAAATGCCGACATCCTAGAAGGTATTTTTCCTACAAGTCTTTTTTATGAAAACGAGCAATTAGAGCGTTTTGTGTATCCGCGTTCAATAATGCACACGGGAAATTTAATTCTGAATAACTGTACAAACATTCATCAAATTATCATCCCCGAAAAAGTGGACATCCTAGGTCATGGAGTATTTGATGAGATTAGTAATCTCTATAATAAAAAAACACCCATGTCCAAGGAAAAATATGCCATCCCTAACATGGTAAAAGAACTCGGGAATGGTTGTTTTTCAAATTATCCTTACCCTACTATAAGCATTCCCAATAGTGTAGAAAAAATAGGCATTAGTTGCTTTTTAAACTCGCAATTAGTCTCCTTTACCTTTCCGCCTAAAGTAAGTAGTGTAAGTAATGCTTTATTTTCGGGAAGCAAGCGTTTAAAAACGGTAAAAATGCATGCTAATATAACACGTATTGAGGAACATGCTTTTTCCCAAACCGGTATCCAAACATTGCAAATGCCTACAAGTATAAAAACGGTAGGAAAAAGTTTTATTTCCGAAACACCACAGTTAAAAACAATCCAATGGTCTCCAAACATTACAGCCTTAGGAGAAGAAGCACTTGCTTATATTTATTTAGAAGAATTTAGAGTTCCTAAAAATATAACACGTTTAGGAAGGCATTGTTTTTTCGGCGCAAAAACCAAGCGCTATTATTTTCATAAAAACATTACACATTTAGGGGAGGGTATTTTTAACTTCTTAATAAAAGAAACCAAAACCCCCTATGCTTTTATAGAGGAACTACATGTACAATGGCAAACACCACCGGCAGTAGGTAAGGCTTTTCAGGTTAGTATCGATTTTAAAATGGTTCCAATACTCAATGGAGCACCAGATTTTAGTACCGTAACATTATACGTCCCTAAGGGAACAAAAAACGCCTACCAACAAGCAAAAGATTGGAAAAAATTTAAAAAAATAATAGAAGAGTAATTTCAACTCACAGCTATAAATAGAGTGAAAAACAAGTTAAATAGACTCCTTTTAGTTATTTAAAATAAATTACCCGTAATTATTTATTTTCAACTTTTCAAAAAATAAGTATCATGAAAAAAAACAAGGCAACAGCACTTCTTTTTACGATAGTCACACTCCTGGCATTTAACAGCTATGCACAGGATTACAGCACTAAAAAAAGCTTCAAAAAAACGCGATTTTCTATAAAATTAGTCAACGGATACTCGCTCACAAACGCAGGTAGTAAACTACAAATAGTACAGGGAAACTACGCCATGGGGAATGCAGTAACTACAGGACTTTCCCTCGCCTGGAATTATAATAGTAATTGGTCGATAGCCATATCCGCCACTACGGGTAAATACACCTTAGCCATGGAAAATGGCGATTATACCAATATAGACATGTACCGTAAAAAAATGGATTTAGGCGCCGTTTGGATGGCTCCACTCAGTCTTTCGGTAGCCTACCACCTCACTAGCGATAAGAATATCATACCTTACGCCATCGCCGGAGGAACTTATGTTCTTTTTTCAAATGTAGACCCAGGTTGGGGAGCTAGTGCCATAAGCTATCAAAATCGTCCTGCATTCCATCTAGGTATTGGTGCAGACCACGCATTAAATAAACACTGGTTTGTAAGTGCGGAAATACGAAAATATTTAATGGACAATAGCAATGTAAATCTCGATTTTAAAGTACTGAAATGGAACTTAGAAACACAGTTAAAAGCCGACCCTATAAATATTACTGTAGGAATTGGCTATCGGTTTTATTCCTAATCATAAAGCTATAAAACAGCAGAAAACAACACTTAAGAAATGGGAGGAATTTCCTTCTTTATATTCCTACTAGGATCACTAAAAAAAATGTTCCTATACAATTAGGTATAGGAACATATACTAAAAATAAGTAGCGTTTACTCAACTCTTTCTACAATAACATTATTCCTCTTTTCGAATTTAATCAGGCCTTTCTCTCCTGAAATATACGTTTTCACAGGTGTATTATAGTCGATTTTGTCACGATGTTTTGAATAGTCTATTTCAATTATTTTATGATACAACACCCCTTGTACCCTTAAAGTATCATAAAACGACACCTTTGCAGGAATTCCAGAAATATTTTTTTTGGATCCAAAATTATAGCGTAGAATGTCCTTTTGATTCCACTCCACTTCTAGGTCACTCCCCTCTTCATTTCCACGTAGTACAAACATAAAAAAATAATTATTTAAGGTAGCACTGTAGGCGACTCCAAAACTTTCATCATAGATGCCATTTCCATAACCACTTACACTATGATGAATTTTATACCATGCACCTTCATTTAAATAGAAATCCTCTGTCATCCCATGATTATCCCTCATTTTAAAAGAAGTAATGGTCGTGTCTATCTGATACTTCACTGCTTCATCCGACAAGTAAAAGGTCTTATCCATTTCATCTCGACAACTCCCTAAAAGTAGTAGTAGTACTAATAGCGCAAGTATGTTAGTTATAAATCGCATATGTTTCATCATTTGTCATTTTAAGTTCTAATAAGCCTTTTTGTGCGCTATACAGAATCG
>NVRM01000129.1 GCA_002400885.1 Flavobacteriaceae bacterium | reverse complement strand
CGTTTTTATTATATCGCTATATTGATGTAATTACGTTTTAAAAGGAGACGCAAGGTATTGCGTCTCTACGGATAATTGGACGGTAATTACATTCGGTTTTTAATCTAAAACAGGTAACACAAATCCGTCCAATACACTTGGTTGTTGCATCATTTTTTCTATGGCATCTGATGTTCTAGGTGCCGCTCCCGATACATTTACAGGACCATTTTTTGTAATTAGAATATCGTCTTCAATTCGTACAGCTATCCCCCACCATTTAGAATCACAGGGACTGTTGTATGGAATATAAATACCAGGCTCTACTGTTATTATTTGGTTTTCTTTAAAAGGCCCAAAATTTCCAGTATCATGTACATCCAAGCCTATATAGTGAGAGCTGCCATGAGGGAAATATTGACGAGAATCCATCATGTTTTTTATAATTCCTAAGCTGATCAATCCTTTCGCAATAATAGTTCTTGCTGCATGGTCGGGAGCCGAAAAAGGATTTCCTACTTGCACTTTAGCAATACCAGCCGTTTGTGCTTTGTAGACCAAATCATAGATAGATTTCTGTTCTTTCGTGAATTTTCCATTGGCAGGAATAGTCCGTGTCACATCGGCGGTATAGCCATGATATTCCGCGCCTAAATCCATCAAAACCAATTGATTTTTAATATTGGTTTTATTATTTTCTATATAATGTAATACACAACCATTATTCCCTGCCCCTACAATAGAAGGATAGCCCTCATATTCTGCTCCGTATTTTTTATATACAAATTCATGAATCCCTTGCACCTCGGTTTCCGACATGTCTTGATGCATGGCTTTCATCATTTCTATTTGTCCAATCGCAGATATTTTAATCGCTTTTATCAATAACACCAATTCTTCTGCTGTTTTTATTTCTCTTAAACTGGCCATATAGCCCAATAACATTCCCGATTCCAATCGTTCTTTTTTCAGCATTCCATTTTTATCAAAAGCAATGGTTTTCTGCTGCTTCATCTGTTTTTTAAAAGTACTTATCAAATTGTATAAATCTACCTCATCTCCTGTATCTCTTACATCATTTTGAAAAGGTTTAAACAACACATGGGAGAACCTTGAAAAATCAATAATCCCCTCTAAAAGGTCATAGCCTGTAAGTGCAAGTTTAAACCCTAGGTCATCTTCCCCCCCTTTTATCCCTAGGCGTTCTCCCAACCACAGTTCTTTTTGTGCATCTTTTTGTTGTACAATCACCAAATCGTTTACTTCAACTCCATGTATCACCTGGGGCTCCGAAAAGACCAGTAACATGGTATGTGGCTCTTTATAGCCGGTTAGATAATAAAAATCAGGATCTTGATGGTATCTATATGCTACATCATTAGATCTATTTCTAATGGCATTTGCAAAAAAAACGGCCACTGAATTCCTCGGTAACAAATCACGTAAAGCAGCCCTTCTTTCAGTATGAAAATCCGCGCTGAGATAATCGGTTGGTTTGTATTTGTTTTGTCCAAATCCCCCAAAGATAACCGTGAAAAAAAACAGAATTGACAATAGGTATTTCATTTTTTTATATAATTGTTGATTTTCAAATATACATTAATTTATTTCCTTTTTATATAACTTTAAAATCATCACGACAAAAGGTATTTTCCAATCAATACAAGATAACTTAGTACAAAAATTCTCAACTAAATTTAATACATTTGTGGAAAACTAAATTAGATGAAAAACACAGCTTTAACAGATATTCATATAGCTTTAGGAGCAAAAATAGTTCCTTTTGCTGGTTATAACATGCCCGTTCAATACGCAGGGATAAATATAGAACATGAAACCGTACGTAAAGGTGTCGGTGTTTTTGATGTTTCGCATATGGGAGAATTCTTTTTAAAAGGAGAAAATGCTCTTGCTTTAATTCAAAAAATAACCACCAATGATGCTTCTATCCTTTTTGACGGAAAAGTACAGTACAGCTGTATGACCAATAATGAGGGTGGTATTGTAGATGATTTATTGGTATATCGCATTAAATCTGACGAATATTTATTGGTAGTAAATGCTTCTAACATAGAAAAAGATTGGAACTGGATTGCACAACACAACGATTTAGGTGTGGAAATTACAGACCGTTCTGATGAATACTCTTTACTCGCAGTTCAAGGACCAGATGCTGATGAAGTACTGCAAAAACTGACCGAAGTAAACCTATTCAAAATGGTGTACTACACTTTTGAAATCGGGAAATTTGCAGGAATGGATGATATTATCATCTCAAAAACGGGATATACCGGTTCTGGAGGATTTGAAATTTATTTTAAAAACAAAAACGCGGTAACTATTTGGAATGCTATTTTTGAAGCAGGAAAAGATTTCGGGATCAAACCTATTGGATTGGCAGCTCGTGACACCTTGCGTTTAGAAATGGGATTCTGTTTATACGGAAACGATTTAAGTGATACTACTTCACCTATCGAAGCCGGCTTGGGATGGATTACTAAATTTACAAAAGATTTTGTGAATTCTGAAGAGATTAAACGTCATAAAGAAGAAGGAGTAACTCGTAGGTTAGTTGCCTTTGAATTGACAGAAAAAGGAATTCCTAGACAAGGTTACCCTATCTTAAACCTAGAAGGTGAAGAAATAGGAGTGGTAACTTCTGGAACGATGTCTCCATCACTTAAAAAAGGGATTGGAATGGGCTATGTAAAGAAAGGAAACACTAAAAAAGATACCGAGTTATTAATTCAAGTTCGTAAAAAAACATTGAAAGCAACAGTGATTAAATTACCTTTTTACAAAGGATAATCTAAACTAACTCTTTAAAAAAAGGTTTTTGAATACTTCAAAAACCTTTTTTTTATGCTATAATTTTAAATATCTCTCTGGATGTTTTCCTTTGATGTCTCTAAAAAAATCATAAAAAAACATAAAATCTTTCTCTTTATTCTCAGTGACCATGTAAGGTTCCGAAAAAACAACTTTTTTATGTTCAAAATCTAAGCCTATCATTACTACCGGTACTTTTGCTCCTTTTGCAATATAATAGAACCCCGTTTTCCAGGCCGCAACTTTTTCACGCGTCCCTTCTGGAGCAAGCGCTAAAACAAATTGTTCTTTGGAGTTAAAAACATCCACAATAGCATCTACCATATTGGCACTTTTAGACCGATCCACAGGTACACCTCCCAAAGCTTTGAATATGAATCCAAAAGGAGGCTTAAAAATAGATGCTTTCCCTATAAAATTAGCAGGAAAACCACACACCCATTTTGTGAAAATTCCAACAGGAAAATCTTGCCAGCTCGTATGTGGAGCAGCGATTATTACGTATTTTTTTAAATGAAGTGGAGCATCATTCTCTATTCTCCAACCTAGGATAGTAAAAAAAATAAATTTGGCGATATTTTGCATAATATTAAATATGAGGAATTGATATATCCGCAAATATAAATATCTTATTTTTACTCCCTAATATAATTCTTATGAATCACGAAATACTTTTCATTATTATTGGATGTTTAGGGCTGCTATTGGGCTTTATCATTGGAAAACTAACTACGAGTAACACCCTTAACAAACAACTAATTAGAATTAAAGAACAAGTTAAGTACCTCGTGAATGAGGAACAAAACTATAAAGAATTAATCAGTAGTATCACTTTTGAAAAAGACAATGAAGCTACTTTAAAAAAACAATTCGAAATAGAATGTGTGATTAAAAACGAAGAATTAAAAAATCTGCATACAAAGCTGGAGAATAACGCCATTGAAGTCCAAGGTTTACAAGAAAAATTCAGTCAACATTTTGAACTATTGGCCAATAAAATATTGGAAGAAAAATCCACAAAGTTCACTGCTCAAAATCAAGAAAACATAAAATCTATCTTAGCTCCCTTACAGGAAAAAATTCAACATTTTGAAAAGAAAGTAGAAGACACCCATAAAGAGTCTATCGGCCATCATGCCGCCTTAAGACAACAAATAGTAGGTTTAGCTGCCTTAAACACCAAGATGAGTACCGAAACATTAAACCTAACAAGAGCCTTGAAGGGAGACTCTAAAACACAAGGAAACTGGGGAGAATTGATTTTAGAACGTGTACTGGAAAAATCAGGCTTGGAAAAAGGGAGAGAATACGAACTAGAAAAAAGTTTTAATGTAGATGACGAACATAAAACTCGCTTGAGACCCGATGTGATTATACACCTTCCAAACAATAAAAAAATGATTATCGATTCTAAGGTCTCTCTCACCGCATATGAACAATATGTAAATGCAGAAACCGAAGAAGACAGAAAAAAGCATTTAAAAAGCCACCTACTCTCATTACATCGCCATGTGACGCAATTAAGCGCCAAACAATACGAGACACTTTACGAGATAGATTCACCAGATTTTGTACTCCTATTTGTTCCTATTGAACCCGCTTTCGCAGTCGCTATAAATGCCGATAACCAATTATACAATAAAGCCTTCGAAAAAAACATTGTCATTGTCACTCCAAGCACTCTTTTGGCTACTTTAAGAACCATTGATAGTATGTGGAACAATGAAAAACAACAACGAAATGCCCTTGAAATAGCTAAGCAAGCAGGTTCTTTATATGATAAATTTGAAGGATTGTACCAGGACTTACTAAATATCGGAAAAAAAATAGACGGTGTAAAAACAGATTACAGTAGAGCTATGAATAAATTGTCAGACGGTCGTGGCAACCTAATATCTAGTATTCAAAAACTAAAAACCATGGGAGCTAAAGCAAAAAAAACACTTCCAGAAAATGTGCTATCACGCTCAATTGAAGACAAATAAAGTTTGATTACTTGAAAAATTATATATATTTTTGTCCAGGTTAATACTAATTTATTTTGTTTCGTAGACAGTTTCTATGAGCTAAACACAGTTATTTTATATGGAGAAATTATCCGAGTTTATAAAACAACAGGGCTATACAGCTATTGAATGTACTATATTACACTTATTTTACAATCAGTCCCCGCATACATATAATTTTTTTGAAATCAGAAAAACAACAGGGCTCCCGAAAAACATTCTCAGTAGATCTTTAAATCATCTTATTCAAATAAACGAACTTACGTTTGTAAAAGACGAAATTAGTAGAAAACGCCTATTTTCTATCCACCAAGATGCCGTGCTGAGAACTAAAATCGCACATTTTTATGCCACTCATTGACAAAAAAAAGCTTAAGTAATTAAAAAAATCAATACGCTGATTTTCAATAATCACTTAAGCATGTTAACCAATTAAACTAATAATTAATATTTTCATCTTTACCTATTCTCACCCAATACGTGTATCATTCTGGGCACACCCCTTGGCGTACGTAAGGAGCTTATAGTATATTCAGGTCAATACAACTATCAAAATCGTGAACATTATAAATTCACTACTGACAATTCGCCCTAAGAAAATGAATTTCAAATAAGGTCAGATCACTGTAGGTTTTACCTAAGAGTTCTACTCGACCATTCCATTTCCTTGCGCAAATACTTTATTGATAGATGCGGGTAATCTCCCTTTAAATTTGTTTTCTCCAAAAATAATAGCTGCGGCATTCTCTTGAAAAACACGACTGTTCTCATAGGCAATAATCACGGCTGCTATGTCCTGAAAAGAAAGCTTAGAAACAGTATATAAACTAGAAAAAGAAACAAATGTAACGGTATTCTCTTTCGCTATTCTTTCAATTTTTTCAGTTATATGGCTCGGTATTTTTTTTGTCAATCTATAATTTCTCCTATGATATGAAACGATGACTCTATCGTATTTTTTCAAATTCATAAGTAACGCCCCTATTTCTTTATCAAGAACTACATCCACTTTTAAATTCTTGTGTAATGCTGACAGAAAGGCCGTGTTTCCACCATCTCCAAACTTCACATACGCAACCCTTTCTACTGATTTTAAATCAAAAGGCATATTACGATCCCTGTTTTTCAATAAAGTAATAGCATTCAAACTTAACTCCTGATAAATCGCATTGTTAGACGCTTTATTTAAATCACTTACTAAATTTTCTATTACAATAGGAGAATAACCTGCCAAGCCTACCTGGTATTTTGAAGTTAAAATTTTCTTTACAGAATATGCTAATCTATCTTCCGTAACTACTCCTTTTTCGTAAGCAGTCATGATTAATTGAATGGCTTTCACTGGATCTTCAGAAAACAATAAGATATCATTTCCGGCAATAAATGCAGCCAAATCTATATCTCCTGGTTTTTTGAAATTGGAAGCACCTTTCATATTAAGAGCATCGGTGATCACCAATCCTTTATAATTCAGTTTTTCTTGTAATAAGGTTGTAACGATCGCTCGAGACAAAGAGGAAGGCACCCCCTCTTCACTTTCCAAACTAGGCACATTTAAATGAGCCACCATCACACTCCCTACTCCATATTCAAATAATTTTTTAAACGGATACAATTCTACACTATCAATTCTTTTTGCTGTAAAACTAATGGTTGGCAATGTTTTATGTGAATCACTATGCGTATCTCCATGTCCAGGAAAATGTTTTACACAGGCAAGTACTCCCGTAGATTCCAGTCCTTTTACAAAGGCCAAGGCCTTATCTGTAACTAACTGACGGTCTTCTCCATAGGACCTCACCCCTATAATTGGATTTTTAGCATTTGTATTGATATCTACAACGGGAGCAAAATTTATATGTATTCCCAGTCGTTTACAATTATCACCTTGTTGCTTCCCTAACTTTTGAATAATAGCATTATCCGTAACGGCTCCTAATGTCATATTATAGGGAAACCTAACGGTACTATCTAATCTCATTTTAAGTCCCCATTCTGCATCTATCCCTATTAGCATTGGTACTTTTGACACCTTTTGTAATTCATTTGTTATGGTTGCCTGTCTCACGGGACCTCCCTGAAAAAAGCACAAACCACCAATGGCATGTTTATTTACCAATTTCTTCAAATCCAACAAATGTTTCGCATCTCTATTAGAATAAGCAGCGACCATAAAAAGCTGTCCAACTTTTTCTTTTAAAGACATGTTCTTATAGATACTATCCACCCATGTTTTTGAATGATCTATTTTTTGAATAGCAATAGTAGGTGTTGTTGTCTTTTGTTGACAGGAAACTATAACTAGCAGTACAAAGAAAGCTAACAGGTTTTTTGTAATCATTAATATTTTGTTTATATACATCTAATACTTTTTTAATACTCTTGTGTTCTTTCAGTAATAAAATCGCTTTATTCTCATCCATATTTGGTGGGCATAATCATAAGTACTGCGCTATTTATTATTCGACAACTGCCTGTACCCTATTTTAGGACAAATACATGCACTGAATCATGACCGCTGTAGCGATTTATATTAAGCAGCAATTTCCATACCATTCCTACCTTTTATTGTGTATAAAAAAGAGTTCAAAAACAGGGGCTAATACAACAAAACATAAGCCATTGCCCCCAAGTAATTCAAATTACTTGGGGGTTCTATAAGCTCCTAATTAGGATTGAATAAATTGCTATTTATTAAATGGCAGGATCTGCAGGTGTATTAGAATTATTCTCATGCTCATTATAAGGATAAGGATAATAATTTCGATTGCGTTCTATAAAATAATCACCTTCAGTAGGGATCGTTAAATTTGGATGAATTCTTCTTGAATCTTCTAGTCTCATTCCAGTCATAAACAACTCAATGGATCTATTTTTAAAAATCTCGTTCATGATTGCTGTTTTACTGGTCGCATCTCCAGCCCAAGCAGCAAGTCCTGCATTTACATCATAAACATCATCTGTTTTTTCACGTACCATGTCTATATATTTAACAGCATTTGTTAAATCATTCGTCATCGCATAAGACTCCGCAATAATCAGTAGCATTTCTCCTGGAAGGAATACAGGTATTGAAGTAGATTCAGTGCTAAAAAAACCAAGAGCATTGTCTACATTATGCATTCCAAAATCGGTTTCTGACTCGTCTACAGAAGCCAAGTAAAAAGCAATTCTCCCATCGCCTACTTCAGGAATATACATCCCAGTAAGTCCAAAATTATCTTGAGGTTTGGTATCTGGACTTCCGTTTACTGCAAAATTCCAAATAGGATTTTTATTAGAAACACCATCATATACCCATTCAGAAGTAGCATCTAAATTCACTATGTTTGCCGCAGTAATGGCTTCCGTATAATTACCTAAAAACAATTGATATCTCGCTAAAAATGCATTGATTAAATTAGGTAAATCTAGATCTGGAATATAAGCTAAGAACTCATCAGAAGCAGGAGTTTCTTTCAAATCTGACTTTGCACTTTCTAATAATTTAACACATTCCGCTAATACATCCGCTCTTGAACTAAATAGCGATTGTCCATCTACACTGTTATATATAGGTGCTTGTTCAAAACTCTGAACTAAATACCCTAGCGTCATTGCCTTAAACCATTTAGCATACGCAGACAAACCTGACTTAGTTCCTGCATTCATAGTGACATCATCTATGTTTTTAAGAATAGACTCTGCCATTCCTTTCCCTTTTAATAATCGAGGCCATAACCTATTGATCCCTGCGTTTTCGCCATTTAATAACGTTCCACCAAGCACCAGTTCAGCGGGAGTTACAAAGGTGAGTGTATTTCCAAATTCACGTGTACTCAAACCGGAAACCTCTACAATAGGACTTAACGTCGACGTTGCAAAATATTGGGTCATCCCTACAGAAACAGAAAGCAATCCTACCTTAGACTTTAGAACGATATCTTCTGCAGGCCTGTTTTCATTCTTAAAATCAGTTTCACAAGCTATAAAAGTGATCACACTTAATACAGCAATACATATATTTTTTATTTTTTTCATCTTTTTCATCATTAAAAGTTAAAAATTACACCAAATTTAAACACTTTAGGAATAGGCACATTTGCCATATCTTGCCCTCTAGCCCCATTGGATTGACTTTCTGTATTTACCTCTGGATCAAAACCGTAGTAATTATCAATAGAGATTAAATTATTACCACTCAAGGTAAATTTAATGTTATTTAAATAACTCTTTTCTAATTTCAAGTTATAACTAAAAGCTACTTCTCTCAATTTAAAATAAGAGCCATCTTCTATAAAAGATTCAAAAATCCCAAAGTTTGGAGAAGAAAATCCTTTTGGCACCAGACCATTTAATTCATCTGCTGTAAACTTACCTCCTTTAAATAAGTAAGCCATTCTCTTATCCCAACTCATCACTTGATTTCCTTGAGAAATATCCCATTGCATTCTAAACCCGAAATTTTTATATTCAAATTCGTTAGTAATAGAGGCCGTATAATCTGCATTTGGATCTCCAACAATCTTTTTTAGAGTTGTTCCTGTTGGTTGTCCTTGTGCATCATAATCTTGAATAGCGATATTTCCTTCGTAATGTCCTTTTGCTTTTTGTACCTTTCCTTTATTCGTCAATAATTTATTACCCATGGCATCGGTTGCAAAATAAGTTCCATAAAACACCCCTAATGGTTTATCCTCTTGAACTACAGAAGTCCCAAACATCCCAACAGGAATACGGAAGTTCGCTACATTTGTTACTAGGTTTCTATTTTGACTAAAAGTCCCAGTTACAGACCATTTAAAATTCTCATGTTTAATAGGTGTTCCTCTCAATAATAGCTCAAAACCTTTATTTGACATATTTGCTACATTTGCAAATTCCGTATTAAACCCTGTAGATGGTGTTAATAACCTACGTAATAAAAGATCTTCAATTTGTTGATTATAATATGAAAATTCCACACTCAATCTCCCTCCAAACATAGAAGCATCAAAACCAAATTCCATTTCTGTTTGACGCTCTGGTGCAACAATAGAATTCCCTCTTGAAGCTTCCGAAATCAAGCTGATATTTCCATTATACTCAGACACATTATAGTTGGTAAAAATTTCATACGCAGGAATAGCTGTTAAATTTCCTGCCTGTCCCCATGCGGCTCTAATTTTAAATGAATCAAAGGTATCTCCCAATGCATTTTCCCAAAAATCCTCATCAGAAATAGTATATGAAGAACTCACCTTAGGATAAAACTGTTGTCTTTCGTCTTCCCCAAAAGTAGAAGCTCCATCAAGTCTTCCTGCTAAGGTTAAAAACAACTTGTCCTTATAACCAAAACTTTGTTGTAAAAAACCTCCCCAATACGAAACCTGAGTTCGATAATCTACACCTCCTGAAGCAGATGCTGGAGTGGTCACAATAATTCCGTCAATTGCCAATAACTTATCATTCTCTACCTTGAAAATCTGACGTTCTTCATACTGATAACTATAACCAACACCTGTAGTTGCTTTTAAATCATCCGTAATATCAAACTGATAACTCGCAGTTATATCACTATTCACCATATCCATATTTACCGTAGCTTTCTGAGAAATCCCATTAGCTTTGGTTTTAAAACCATGAGGTATAAAAAGTAAACCTTCAGAACTTGCGTGATCATAACCAAATGTATAATTGATTCTAAACCCTTCAAATGGTTTTACTTTTAACTGAATATCACTGATAGATCTCATGTTTTTGGTTGTTGCTCTTATCCTATCAATGGATTCTATAGGATTTGCCATCCAACCTATTTTTGGATAATTTCCAAATTCGTCTGGAGCAGGGTTCGTAATATTATCTGCAAAAATAACACTCGTAATGGGTCCATAATCTTTCCCATTTGGCATATCATTACTCTTATTAAAAGAAACAAAAGACCCTCCGGAAATAGACAACCAATCATAAATTTCTTGATCCAATCTCAACCTTAAAGTCTTACGATCAAAATCAGTGTTTTTAACAATTCCTCCATTTTTATATTGAGAACCAGAAAAAGAGTATTTGGTTTTATCTGTACCTCCAGTAATATTGATTGCATTTTCATATCCAAACCCTGTTTCGAAGATATCATCTTGATAATTATATCTTTTAGCAGGTACCGCAACATCCCCGTCCCATTTTAATTGGGCATCGTTATAAGGTAATTGTTTTCTCAAAGAACTCATATTAACACTCGTACTATAAGTAATTTTTGGAGCCCCTGTCTTTCCTCTTTTTGTAAATATCTGAATTACTCCATTACTTGCTCTAGAACCATAAATAGCTGCTGCAGCAGCACCTTTCAATACTTCTATACGCTCAATATCATTTGGATTAATATCCACCATTCTATTTTGAGAATAGCCTCCTAAATTAATTAATGATGCAGAACTGTTATTCATGATAACTCCATCTATTATATACAAAGGTTCTGAGCTACCAGCAATCGTACTTGCACCTCTCAATCGTACAGACATTCCTCCTGATGGGTTTCCAGAATTTCTACTTATTTGTGCTCCAGCAACCTGTCCTTGTAGTGCTTCACCAACACTTACAACGGCTCTAGATTCACTTAAATCACCCGCTCCCACAGTAGAAATTGCAGCTCCTAATTGTTTTTTGGTAGCGATTCCCGAGGTCCCGGTAATGATTACTTCATCCAATCCTAAAAGATCTTCTATCAATTGTACATTGATAACCTGAGTATTTCCACTCAACGCAATCGTTTTCGTTTTGTAGCCAAGAAAACTAAACACAAGTTTACCATTCTCTATTTTACTACTAATAGTGAAATTCCCATCAAAATCTGTAACCACACCTTGGTTAGTCCCTTTAATGAGCACATTTACACCCGGAAGTGAAATCCCAGTACCTTTTTCTGTTACTGTCCCACTAATGGTTTTACTTTGCGCAAAGGTATTCTGAGCAAAACAAACCATCAAAACGACAGTAAATAAGTAATACATTTTTTTCATAAGATTAAATATTAAGAGTTAATGGTGACGAAGTTAGCAATATATTTTATGCCCGCAACTAAATACAGCAAAATAACCGCAAAAACAACCAGAAAAACAGCAAACAAAACTCTACTGCCACACAATAGCAATTATTTATTGCACAATCACCGAAACAATCATACTTTACATCTTATAATCAAGTAGTAAACACAATTTCTTAGATTTGTGTTGCGAAAATTTATTTCCCCTTTATGTTTTGATGGAATAATAATGTTTGTCTATAGATATAAGTGTGCATTACAGCTCACGTCTGTAATTCAAAAACTAAGTAATCTCTACCTTCCGACAACGTATCTGTAGGCCCACTGTTTTCTCAAGACAATGAGAGTAAAGGGCTAAAAAAATATGAATATATAAAATGATCTATTTCGACCATAATGTCTTGCGCATCTTTGAAAACTTCCTATTATGGTCCAAGTGTCTTTACACACCTTCTCGAGCACATTTTCTCAAACAATACTACTTTAGCAATAAGTGTTTTATCAAAAAATAAGTTACGACAGAACAAGGCTACGTTTGTTTAAAATTTTTGTTGCAAATTATTTTCCATAACCAACACGTCTACGTTCATGCATACCCAATTCTAGAAAAGATTAAAATCCCAGAGCATTAAGAACTGTATTCAAAACACCCTGGAATTTATATTAAAAAAAAGGAATCAAATTTTCAGACCTCCATACCATATGTATATTTCCAGGCATAATTAATTAGCATCCCACCACATTCTGGTAAGTAAATCGTCTCCTCCTTGTTGGATTACAGCCGCATTATAATTGTCTGGATTGTTTAATGATTCCGAGGCTGGATACACCAATCTTCTTGGGATTTTTCCATTCGTCAAGGTCGTCGCAATATCCAATGGCACCAATGCTGGATACCCAGACCTTTTCCAGTTAGAAAAAGTCTCTAAGCCATTACCGAAAGTTGCTACCCAATACTGTTCATTTATCATTTTTAATGCTTGGCTAGCAATAAAAGGATTTTCTGTCAAATAAGTATCTATATCCGCAGTTGCAATAATTCCTCCTGCTCCATACAGTTCCAAATATTCCATTGCGGCACGTACACCTGCATTATAGTGACTCTCTACATCTCCTGTACCAATCCCCCACCTTTCTGAAGCTTCAGCCATCATAAACTCAACTTCCGCATAGGTTTGAAAGAAAAATGGAGCATCATATACAATGATACCTGAACCTCCGAATATGTTAATATTAGGTTTTGAATTAGCGGCTGATTTTGTATTATCGTTTATCGCTTGCCCAAATTGTAAATCAAATGCTGTCTTTCCATCAACAGTAGAACAAAGAACAGATACTCTAGGGTCATTATTCCCTTTCATAAAATCCATAAATGTCCCCGAAATTTTAATTTGATTTTGAACTCTAGAAGTAAAACACTTTGTTAAAGGATTCACATTAGGTCCAGATGAATCTGCTGCATCTTCATATTGAGTATAAGCGATATCCATATTACTTTCCATGACTCCTCCATTAATTGCTTTACTCGCCCAGGTTTTAGCAGCATTTGGGTCTACTTTTACCATTCTCATCGCCAAACGAAGCATTAATGAATTTGCGAATTTTTTCCATTTACTCGCATCTCCTCCGTATAATAAATCGCCATTCCCATAAGAACTTTGCCCCCCCAAACTTAAGACCGTTGTGGCTGCCTCTAATTGCAGTAACATATCAGCATAAATATCGCTTTGCTTATCATATTTAGGAAAACGGATTCCTTCCAACAAACCCTTTCCAGCCTCACTATAAGGAATATCTCCATAAGCATCTGTAAGTCGGCTAAAAATCAATACTTTTTGAACTTTTACGATGGCCAAATCTACTGATGCAGTAGGAGCATCACTTAGTTCCAATTGCGCTTCTAAATCCGCAATGTTTTTTACAGTAGTTTTAAATTGTTCTTCAAAAAAGCGATAATGATGCCCTGTTTTATACAAAAAGCTATTAGTGTAAGATGTATTATTTATTTGTTGCATGTTTTCCATCAGGTGAATAACATTCCAAAATAAGAAAGCCACATAATTACTCCCTCCTGTATATAATTGGATATAGCTTAGCTTTATGGAAGGATCTAATTGGCTCGATTTTGTAGGATTTACATTTAAATCTTCAAATCCATCATCACAAGACCCAAACATCAAAACAAATACCAGTATGATATATAAATTTTTCATTTTCATAATTTTTAAAATTTAACATTTAATGAGAATCCTATACTTCTCGTAGAAGGAACTCCAAACCTCTCAATTCCTTGGGAATTCAAATTATTCAAAGAAGCTTCTGGGTCCACGTTGTCTATTTTTTTTGATATATAAAATAAATTTCTTCCTATAACAGAGACTCTTAAATCACTAAAAAAGATGTTTTTAAGTACGGTTTTAGGTAAATTATAAGACAGGCTCATTTCTCTAAACTTTACATAATCTGTACTATACACGAACTCCTCAGAAATCCCATCTGTTTCTGCAGCAATAAACCCATAGTACGTTTTTAGGTCTTTCGGAGCAACTACTGTTGTAAACACATCTCCTGTAGCGCTATCTATTCCCGAAACTTTCAATCCATTTTCACGTCCTTCCAATGTTTTTTTATGCAAGCCTCTCATCATTAATTCCCTATTAGTACCTGAATGTACTTGACCACCGAATTTAGCATCAATTAAAAAACTAAACCTGAAATTCTTGTATTTAAACGTATTTGAAAACCCTAAAGTTAAAGGAGCTACACCATTTCCTAAAATCTTTTTTACACCTTGAACAGGTACTGGAATGTTTCCACTATTATCATAAATAATAATTCCGTCTTCATTTCTTTCGTAAGATGATCCAAAAATGACCCCATAATTTTCACCTACAATATGTGAAATGGTCGCAGTTTTAGATCTTGTTTCACTACCATCTACATTGATTTGAGTATCCTCTTCATCCGTATGTAAAATTGTTCCTTTATTATAGCCTAAATTGAATGAAGTATTCCACGTGAAATTATCGGTTCTAACAGGAGTTCCGTCTATTAGGAGTTCTATTCCTTTATTCTCTAATTCTCCAATATTTAGAATTGCAGAAGAATACCCTGAGGAAGCAGATGCGGAAGCGTTTACAATATCATCTGTTGTATTATTTTTATAATATGCGACATCTACACCCAATCGATTTTCAAAAAATCTCCCTTCAAAACCAATTTCAAATTCACTTTTCTGAAAGGGAATTAAATTTGCATTTGGAATCGCCGTTGAAGAAGTATTTAAACCTCCGAATGATTGTCCTTGAAAAGAACCAATAATAGCATAATCAATATTTAATGAATATGCATCTCTTGCTCCCCCTGCCACTTGTGCATAACTTGCTCTTAACTTAGCATAATTCACTTCTTCAGGCATTTCAAACAACTTGTCTAATAATAAACTATTACTCACAGACCAGTAGAACTCGTTATTAGGAGTGGTTTTCCCCGGATAAGAAAGTGTAGAAAACCAGTCATTCCTCCCTGTAAACGTTAGGTAGTAAAATTTATCATAATCCAACTCGAATGATCCATATACAGAATTTGTTTTTTTCTCATAAAAACCAAAACTCGGCACAGGTAATGTTGTGTTTTTAATATCGTTCACATTAGGGTCTACAAACCCTTGTCCTACGGCACTCAAGGATTCAAAATTAGATTTCCTGGTATTCGCACCTATTAAAGAATTGGTCGAAATTTTATCCGTTAAACCTTTATCAATTCCCAACATAATATCAGCATCGAATAACGAGTATTTAGAGGAAATTTGTGTTAATTTTCCTGTTTCAGCTCCTGGAGTAATACTTCCTACAGGGGTCACCAATCTTCTGGATAGATCATAAGAATCTAATCCCGCTCTACCGGTCAAAAATAACCAATCGTTGATGTCATACTTTAAGCTTGATGAAGCAATAATTCTGTTTTTTTTATCATCATTACTATACCTATTTGTCACCCAATATGGATTAGAAATCCAAGGACTTGACTGATAAACAAGTTCTGTTCCTTGATCATTAACACCTGGTTTTAAATCATTAATATCAAGTCCTCCAGGTAGCACAAAAGGAGCTGTATTTGCATTCCCAGGCGTATCCCCTATTCGAACTCTATTATGTGTTTTTTCTATGATATACTTAATATTTACGGTAGAGCTTAGTTTTTCGTTAATTTTAGCATTTGCTCCTAAAGAGAAAGATTTTCTATTTAATGTAGTATTTGGAAAAATATCTTTATTCTCTAAATTAGAAAAACCCAATCGATAACTCCCTTGCTCATTACTGTTACTTACCGCAATACTGTTAACTGCAGTTGTTCCTGTATTGTAAAATTTATTTAAATTATTTCCTTTATGAGTATATGGTCTTTTCACTCCATCCCAATTTATTGTAGAAGAACCATCATACTTTGCTCCCCAAGATTGTAAGGTGTAATCTTGTGCATGTTCAATGGCCTCTGTAGGATCTGTTATTTCAACAATGGCATTATCAACATATTTATAACCAGGCCTCAAACCTTGATAACCTTGACCGTAGTCCGTTTGGAAATTTTGGAGGTTTGTATTTACTTTATCAAATGAAAATGAAGAAGAATACTCTACTCCAAACCCCTGCTGTCCTTTTCCTGTTTTAGTGGTAATAATAATCACCCCATTAGATGCTTCCGAACCATATAATGCCGACGCAGAACTACCTTTTAAAATAGAAACCGACGCTATATCGTCTGGATTAATCGAAGAAATATCATCTCCTCCATCAAAAGAAACACTCGTAGAACCGACCACAGAACCTTTTGTATTATTAATTATAGGAATTCCATCTACGACATAAAGCGGTTGATTGTTCCCTGTTAACGAACTCGCTCCACGAATAATTACTCTTGTTGAACCTGAAGCTCCAGAACTACTTGTAGAAATATTAACACCCGCAACCCTTCCTTGTAAGGAATTGATTGCATTGGTCGTTTTAACGTTGTTTAATTGATCTCCTTTTACCTGAGTTAATGAGTAACCTAATGCTTTGGCTGCTCTTTTTATACCTAAGGCGGTAACGACAACAGCATCAAGACTCACAGCATCCTCTTCCATAGAAACATTAATAATTTGAGCCCCTCCTGTTAAACTAACCAACATGGTTTTATATCCCACAAAACTAAACTCTAACTTCTTACCAATGATAGCCGTTGCCTTTACAACAAACTTCCCATCAAAATCGGTGACACTTCCATAACTAGTTCCTTTTATTATAACATTTACACCTGGCAGTGGAATTCCACTTCCTTTTTCAGTTACAACTCCAGAAACCACCATAGATTGTCCATAAAAATTCTGAACAAAAAATAGCATTACAAGTGTTGTAATTAGGTAATACACTTTTTTCATAAGATTAAATATTAAGAGTTAATTATGAGCAAGTTAAGGTATATTATTTATTTTGCAATAAAAAACAGCATAAAAACTACATAATTAGCAATAAAACACATGATAAACTTACTAGACCCTAAGTAATGTCACTATTTACAGCGTTTTTAATAATTTATACATATATTCACCTTTATATTTAATCCCCCTTAAAAAAACGAGCATTTGCACAAAAAACAGCGACATCAAATAATTCTGAACGAGGTAAATCTTCACAATAGGGTTTTACTAACCGATTTAGCAGACATTCTAAAAGTATCCATGGATACCGCAAGAAGAGACGTAAAAGAACTAGACGATTTAAAAAAATTAGTCAAAGTTCATGGAGGCGCAGTATCCAATGGTTTTAATATATACAGCGACAGAAAACGAGAAGTGTATGAATTAGACCATAAGTCCATTATTGCTCAAAAAGGAATTTCACTCATCAATAAAGGGGATGTAGTATTGATAAGTGGAGGTAGTAGTAATTTAGAATTGGTAAAACTAATTCCACAAAACTTAGGATTAACATTTTTCACTCCTAGCCTCCCCATGGCAATAGAACTACTAAACAATGCTTGTAAGGATGATGATGTCATTTTTATAGGAGGTAAACTTTCCAGAGGCTCACAATTAGCGACAGGAGGAAGTTCTTTAAATTTACTCTCTGAAATAAAAGCAGACATTTGCTTTTTAGGAACGGGGTACTTAGACCCTAACGAGGGAATTACAGCAATGGATTGGGAAATTGCACAATTAAAAAAATCCATGATTAAGGCTTCTAGAAAATTAGTTTTACTTACGATCTCAGAAAAACTAAATACAAGTAATAGGTATAAAATATGTGAAATAGGAGCGATTCACACGCTCGTTACAGAATTAAGCCCTATGGCAAAGGAACTAGACAAATACAGGGAAAGAAACATTCAGTTACTCTAAATCGCTTGAACTAATAATACTACGCATGAAAAATAATTCTATCAGTATATTAGGTTGTGGCTGGCTAGGACTTCCTCTTGGAAAACACCTAAATTCACATCAGTACAGCGTCAAAGGATCCACTCGTACAGAAGAAAAATACTCCTTATTAAAACAATCGGGGATACTTCCTTACAGCATTGATATTTCAAAAAAAGAGACAGATTTCACTGATTTCTTAGAAACGGAAACCTTAATTTGTGCATTTCCGTCCAAAGATATAGAAGGCCATAAACACTTCATTTCTTTCATCGAGAGATCGGTCGTTAAGCAGGTGCTTTTTATTAGTGCCACTTCCGTATATGATCCACATCCGAGCCCTATCACAGAAAGTAACCCAACAAATCTATCCGATCTTGCTCTTATCGAACAATTATATCTTCAGAATCCAACATTCAATACTACTCTCCTTAGATTTGGAGGCTTGATTGGCCCAAAAAGAAATCCTGGGAATTTTTTCAAAAAAGGACGTTCCGTTAAAGCAGCAAAAAGCCCCATAAACCTTATCCATCTAGATGATTGTATTCATATAATACATCAAATTATACTACAAAAATGCTGGAATACTATTTTAAACGCTTGTACAGACTCTCACCCAAGTAAGTATGAGTTTTATGGTAAAATGACCTTGTTAACGCAACAAAGAACGCTCCATTTTGACAATGAATCTGAAAGTCCTATCAAAATAATTTCGAATAAAAAACTAAAAAATACACTTCACTACTCATTCATTCACAGCCACTTAATGCAATTAACACTTGCTAACTTTTAACATTAAATCATTTTAATTTAACTAACTTTACTTTATGGAGAAAACGTACACATATATCGCACTTTTTAGAGGGATTAACGTAGGCGGAAAAAACAGTCTTAAAATGGAGGCCTTAAAAGAAGCGCTTCAGACTAGCATATTCACCGAAGCACAAACCTATATCCAATCCGGTAATTTGATTTTTAAATCCATAAAAAGAGCCCCTATTGTACTTTCTATTGCATTAGAGCAACTTATTAAAGATGTCTTTGGACTCGATATTTTCACCATTGTACTCTCCGAAAAAGAATTAAAAAAAATCATACGTAAAAACCCTTTTACTCCAATTAAAGAAACGCAATACTCCAAGCTATATGTCACCTTTATAAAAGGAAAAATAAATCCTGAAGCCATCGAATCATTCGCACAAAACACCCTTACGGATGATAAATTTCATCTCAGCAAAAAAAATATTTATACTTTTTATGAGTTGAAATACAGTGCATCTAAATTGAACAATACTTTCTACGAAAAGAAACTCAATTGCATTGCCACTACTAGAAATTGGAGAACAACGCTCAAATTACTAGAAATGGCTAAAAACAATTAGCATTCCATTATGCGATAAAACATTGCAAAACAGTAATAATGCTCTTTTTAAGACCATCACTTGAATATACGGTAGGGTTTTAGAAATATAAGCCAATCCACAATACAGCTACTGCAAGTACTGCAAGCATCACGATTAAGGGGCCTATAAATTTCAACCAGACGTTATAATTTACGTTTACCATCGCCAATGAAGGTAGAATTAGACCTGTAGGCGTTATAAAACTCATCAATCCCATTCCGAATAAATAGGAGTTTACAATTTCCTCTGGAGGTACCCCCACAACAGGAGCTAAAGAACTCATAATTGGCATTGTAACCACTGCCATCCCCGAAGACGAAGAAATAAACAAGGTCAGCACAAAAAACACCCCCATTAATACAGGTAAGAATAACATTGGCGGAATTCCTTCTACCAGATTCGTAGCATTGTACAAGATCGTATCGGCAATCATCCCTTCGTTCAAAACAAAAGTAACTCCTCTAGCAATCCCAATAATAAAGGAAACCCCTAATAAATCTCTGGATCCTTGAATAAAATATTTTATAAAATTCTGTTCCCCTAATTTCTGTAATACAGCCATCACTACGGATGCTACTAAAAACAAGGCTGTCATCTCCTTAAACCACCATCCTTGGAAAGAAACACCATAAATCATGATGACAAACGTAAGAGCAAACAACACCAATAACACTCTCGAAGTATTCGTCAATACAGGAACATCACCTCCTGCTTTCCCCGATTTAGCGAAAGGATTTTCTAATTTGGTACCATACAACAAGGATTTTGTTGGATCTTTCTTTACTTTATTTGCATATCTTGTGATATACCAAATACATAAAGCCACTCCTAAAACTAACATTGCCAAACGGCTAGAAAGCCCTACTGTCCAATTAATTCCGGCAGCATCCGAGGCTATAATCGTTGAAAACGGATTTACTGTAGACGCCATGGTCCCTATGGATGATCCAATATAAATAACTGCTACCGGCACCACTAAGTCATAACCTGCGGCCAAAAATACCGGAACTAAAATGGGATAAAACGCCAGCGTCTCCTCTGCAAGCCCAAAAGTTGTTCCTCCTAAAGCGATGAGTGATGTTACGATGATAATCAAGACACTTTCTCTTCCTTTTAGTTTTACGGACAAATGCCCTACTCCTTCGTCAAAGGCACCCGATTTATTAAAAACTCCGATAAACCCTCCTATTATTAATACGAATAAGATAACATCTATGGAATCATATATTCCCTTAATAGGCGCATACAAAACATCAAAAATCCCTTGTTTTTTTGAGGTTACTTCTTGATAGGTATTAGGGATAGAAATAGGCTTGCTTATTTTTCCGCTTTTAAACGTTTCTAATGGAATGATAATTCCATTTTCGGTTAAAAATTCTTGACTAGCGTCAATTGTTTTAGTCGAACCTACCGATTGAACTTGAAAGGTGTTTTCCTTAGAATTGTACGTCATCCTGTCGTAACTACCTGCTGGTAATAACCATGTTGCCAAAGCGCTAATAGCTATTGCAATCATCAAAACAGTGTAAGGAGTTGGGAATTTAATAGAAAATTTCATTTTAGACATCTTATAAAAATATAACATTAACCCTAAAAAACTGACGATACAGTAATTTACAGTCAAAATTTGACAAATTGTTTGTTTTTTGTTAATTATTTAACGCGAAACTAAACAATTCTACTTGTAAACTCAATGATTATTTTACATTTTTAGCAGGGCATTTCCAACGGCACATTCCAAGCATTTTTTATCCAAACAATAGTGCTTTTGCAATTGCATATACCCCTGAGAGTCTAAAGCACTATTCACAGGCATCTTACAGGACTCAAACTTTGAAATCACACTGTTTTTTTCTGGCTTAATTTGAGCTATTAAGTCCATAATTTCCTCTGAGTTAAAGGCTCCCATTTTTTTCAAATAGCAAACTTTGACAGGTATGATGGTATTAATAATTAACAAATCGATAAAAGCCTTTGTCAATCTTTTCTTCTTTTTTTTCGCCCTATTTCCAAACGTATAATGCGTCTCCCAGAACTCAGACGTTTGCGCCCCCAGTAATTCATAGAATTGTTTTATCTCATTTACGTTCATTAAACTTGCAAATAACTGTCTTTTGGAATGGTATAAATCACAAAATTGAGAGATTCTAATGGTAGGGAAATTCTGAGGTCGCATTCCGAAAAAAGCTAAAGGATCCCCTATAAGCGGGGAAACTTTATATTTATGTTTTAAAAATTGATAGTTTTTTTGTAGCTCCGTATAATAGCCGTCTTCCAACGATTGATTCAACAAATTCGCCTGACCAAAAAACAACGCCTCCAAAGAAAACGCATTTACACATTCCTTCCGAAAGACAGAAAACCCAATGGAGTTCGCCAAGTCAAACATAGCATCCCCATTTGCTTTCAAACCAAA
>NVRM01000128.1 GCA_002400885.1 Flavobacteriaceae bacterium | reverse complement strand
GAATTGTTTGATTATTACCCGTTTTTGTATCCTGTAAAACGATTGCTAGATATTTATTATACCAATAAAACGAGTTTTCAAGGAACCGTGGAAGCACCTTTAGAAACGATAAAAGATGCGGGTATTACTGCTTTATTAAAAGTAAGTACTGGTTTTAAACGTGAATTATTACGGTTAAATAACGAACCAAAGACTCCTGAAAATGACGCATTACTCAAAGAACGATTTATAAAAGGGGTGAACTACTTTATAGCGCAGACAAAAGCGAATATTGATCTTCCCTTGTCACAACTGAATTATTCTGTTGAAAATACGGCGGTTAAAACTGATTTCACAAAACAATTGAACCAACTGGAGCAATTATTAAATATAAAAAAGACCTGTTTAAACGCCATGGTCGATGGATTTGATAGGAGTACTTATATTGCAACACGGGTAAAAGCGGTATTAGAAACACCTAGAAAAACGCCGGTACTACGTGTGGTGGTTGATAATTCTAAGCATCCTAAATTAATGATTTCATTAAAATTATTGCGAACTAAATTATCCAATGAAGAAGATGTGCCACATTTTCAAATATTTACTCAGAAGTCACTTTTTGAAATGTGTGATAGCCTTCCTGTAACACCTGATCAATTACGGAAAGTAAATGGAATGGGGAAAATTAGAGTACAGAAATATGGTTCCGCTATTGTTGATATCATTGATAGTTATTGTGCAAACAACGACTTATCTACAGCCTCGGATGTACAACCAACATTAGAACTGGACCCGGTTCCAAAAAAAACAGATACTAAAAAAGTGTCTTTAAAAATGTTTAAGGATGGAATGTCTATCGAGGATATTGCAAAAAACAGAAGTTTTGTAGCCTCTACAATTACAGGACATTTGGCACATTTTATTCCTACGGGCGAAGTTGATATTATGGACTTAATAGGGAAACACCGCTACGAAAAATTAAAGAAACTCATTGAAAAGACAGACTTTGAAACCTTGTCTGAGTTGAAAAATAAGTTAGGTGATGGTTTTGAATATGGAGAATTGAGATTGATGTTGGGGAGTTTGTAGATTGCTACTTTGTTTTTTAATATTGTAAGGAAGTCTCTTTTTGTTCTACAAATGAAGAAACAAAAAGAGATATGAAATTGCAAATTAAATTTATTTTATTTATTACGGTGTGCTTTTTTTCTTGTTCAAACCCTGTAATGAACACAACAGTGTACAAAGAGGCTAATAATATTGAATTGGATACAGCTTGGGTGTCTAAAATCGAAAATACCAATTTGTTTTGGAAAAGTGATTTAACGAAAACCCAGTATTATATTATGAGAGAAAAAGGAACTGAAAGGTCTTTTTCACATTCTTATAATGACAATAAAAATAGAGGGGTTTATGTTTGTGCGGCTTGTGATAATCCATTGTATAGTTCCGTAAATAAATTTAATTCAGGTACTGGATGGCCAAGCTTTTGGCAAGCATATTCTAGTAAAAGTATTTTGATTGGTCTTGATTCTTCTATAGGAATGACAAGAAATGAGGTGGTTTGCTTGAGGTGCGATGGGCATTTAGGACATGTTTTTATGGATGGTCCTGCTCCAACAGGTGTTAGGCATTGTATTAATGGAGGTGCGTTAAATTTTGTGCGAGAACAAAAATATGCAAAATCCGTATTTGCTCAAGGTTGTTTTTGGTGTGTAGAGGAAATATTTGAGGCTGTAAAAGGAGTAAAAACTGTTGTTTCTGGTTTTGCTGGAGGAATGGAAAAATCTCCCACTTATCAGCAGGTGAGTAAAGGAAAGACTACACATGCGGAAGCGGTTGAAGTGTACTATGATTCCGATGTTGTTTCGTACCAGGACTTGTTAAAGGTTTATTTTAACTCGGGAGATATTAGCCAGGTAAATGGACAAGGGAATGATATTGGAGCGCAATATAGGTCTGTTCTTTTTTATACTTCAGAAGATCAGAAAAATAAAATTCAAAAATATATTCAAAAATTAGAAGCTACAGGGGATTATAAGAGAGGGATTTCTGTGGAGGTGTATAAACTTAAAAAATTCTATAAGGCGGAAAAACACCATCAAGATTATGTAAAACTACATCCTAATCAGGGCTATGTTAAAGCTGTTTCTATTCCAAGGTACAATAAGGCAGTTAAGAATTTCCCGGAATTATTAAAAAATAACATCTAATAGTTGCTCTTATGAGTAGTGCTATTTTTTCTTATTGTATTGGTGAATTCGTTATGTGAGTATTATTTAATGATCGCACACGAGAGAAGGAAGCGGTTTGTTGTTCTCTGTAGTTGAATAATAATTTAGTTGAAAAATAAAATGAAAAATCACTTGTTTGTAGTTGTATTAATTGTGTTGTCTTTTACCATTTATGGACAGGAGAAGACGTTGAATAATGAACAAAAGGGATATATAGCAAAAGGTTATGACCTTGTGTCTTATTTCGAGAAAAAACCAGAAAAAGGAAAGAGTAAGTATAAAACCGAATACCAAGGGGTGCATTTGATGTTTTCAAGCCAAGTTCACATGGAGCTGTTTAATTCAGATCCTAAGAAATATTTTCCTCAGTATGGTGGATGGTGTGCTTATGCAGTTGCTGTTAGTGGGGAGAAGGTATCTATCAATCCTAAAACATATGAAATTAGAAATGCTAAATTGTATCTGTTTTACAATCGGTATTTTGAGAATACATATACCAAGTGGTTAAAGGAGGATCCAAAAAAATTAATAATGCAAGCGGATAATCATTGGGTGGAAATAAAAAAGGGTCTTTAAAAAAACGAATCTAACTTTTAAAAAGTAGATTCGTTTTTTTATTGTTGTCTTATGTCTAAAAGTCCTGTTTCCTGTCTCTAAAAAAAACACTACTTATCTCCACGACCTTCAAGTTCCTTTTGAAACTCTTCCATCACTGGTTTTACGGTGCTTTCTGGGATGTCCGCTACGCGAATATACATCAGTCCATCTACGGCATTGTTAAATTTTGGATCTACATTAAAAGCGACCAAGCGCGCATTTTGCTTCACGTATTTTTTAATCAATACAGGGATGCGTAAGTTTCCAGGTTCTATCTCATCAATAAATCGATCAAATTTTTGCATATCAGCATTGGCTTCGTCAAAAACAAAATCCTTATCGGCATCCTTTAATTTGACCTTGTATTCTTTTTTAGGTTGGATGTATTGAGCTACATAGGGATCGTAGTAATGTGACTTCATAAACTCAATCATTAAGGACTTTGAAAAATCAGAAAACTGATTGCTAATACTTACCCCACCGATTAAATATTTGTAGGTTGGATAGCGGAGTGTAATGTGTATAATTCCTTTCCAAAGTAAAAATAAAGGCATCGGTTTTTGTTGGTATTCTTTGATGATAAAAGCACGACCCATCTCGATGGAATTTTCCATCATATCGAATAATTCTGGTTCGAATTTAAACAGGGTATGAATGTAAAAACCTTTAATTCCGTATTTTTTAAAAATGTCTTTTCCCAATCCCATACGATAGGCACCCACTAATTTATTGGCTACTTTATCCCATAAAAAAAGGTGGTGGTAGTAGGTGTCAAATTCGTCCAAATCGATGGCTAAATTAGTTCCTTCACCTACTTCTCTAAAGGTGATTTCGCGAAGTCTTCCAATTTCTTGTAGTAAGTTAGGAATGGCATCGCTAGGGGCAAAATAGACTTCATAGTTTTTACTCTGGGATAATCTACCCTCGTTCTCTCTTAATGTAGCGACCTCTTTTATGAGTTCCGATACTTCCCCTTGAGTCACAATCTGTTTAGGACTTCTCGGTATTTTTAAAGAAGATACGGTAAGGCTGTTGGATTTCTCTTTTTCGTAAGGATTTGCTAATAAATAGGTTTTAGTTCGGATAAAGTCTCCTAATTCTTGCGCGTTTTTAAACTCACTTAATTGCTTTACGGAAATGGCCTTTCCGATACGTACTTTTATGACACGTTCTTTTTGAGACAATAATTCTGAAGGCAATTTAGCGGTACGTAAAGTGTCACTTATTTTAGATAATAGATAAAATAAGCGGCTATTTTTTGCGTGAAAATAAATAGGAATTACAGGGACTTTTGCTTTTTGAATCAATTTGATGGCTCCTGTTTCCCAAGGCTTGTCTATAATTAGTTTTCCATCTTTGTAGGTAGAAACTTCTCCAGCAGGAAATATCCCAAGTGGATAACCGTCTTTTAAATGTTGTAAAGCTTCTTTGATCCCAGCCAAACTAGATTTAGCATCTTTGTGATTTTCAAATGGATTTACTGCTAAAACAAAAGGTTTTAATGGGACGATTCGATGCAGTAGAAAATTAGCAATGATCTTATAATCTGCACGTCTTTCTATCAATAATTTTAACAATAGCACTCCGTCTATACCTCCAAGTGGATGGTTAGATACAGTGATAAACGGCCCTTTTACAGGGATTCTTTTCAGGTCATTTTCTGGAACTTCAAACGTAATTTGTAAGTCATTTAAAAGGGCCGTTAAAAAAGCCGTTCCTTTTAAGTGTTTGTGTGTGTTATAAATTTTATTAATGGTTGAAATTCGCAATATTTTTAAAAGAGACCAGGCAATAAAAGTACCTATAAAACCATACTTTTCTATCTTGATCGCTTTCGCAACTTCTTTCGCAGTTATTAAACTCATTCGGTTGAAATTAAGAGTAAACACAAATATACAATTTCTAGGTGTCTTTTAATGATTACAGGTTGTAAACAGTCGTAATTTAACGAATATTTGTAGGTTTTATGGGGTTTTAATAACCACTTGTACGGTTTGTTTTGTTGCTTGTTTGAGTAATACTTGCCCTTTTTTTTCTATCATTTCTAGGGCTTGTTTAGATGCGTATCTAATGGTGTAAAGGGTTATGTTTGAGTTGTAGTAGACAGTGTATTCTTCCTGAATAGTTTTTATGAATGCATCAAATCTATGGTAGTTGTCTTCGATACAAACCGAAAAACTTAAAGCAGAATTTTGGATTAAATTCACTTTTAATTTAAAGTCTCCTAGAAGTTTAAAAATGTGGCTTAGGTTTGATTCTACCATAAAAGAAAAGTCTTTTGCGGAAATCGAAACGAGGTATTGGTTTTTTTTCTGAATAAAACAGGGGGTTTCAGGGATGATCGCCTGCCCTTTTAAAACAGCCGTTCCTGTATTGTTTAGATGCTCAAAAGAGCGAACAAATAAGGGGATTTTTTTATTCTCTAGAGGTTTTAATGTTTTTGGGTGAATTACTGAAGCACCGTAAAAAGCCATTTCTGTCGCTTCCTTGTATGATATTTGTTCCAATAAAATGGTATTGTCAAAACATCTTGGGTCTGCGTTAAGAACACCGTCTACATCTTTCCATATGGTCACATTTTTTGCGTTTAAGCAATAGGCAAAAATGGCAGCGGTAAAATCGGATCCTTCCCTTCCTAAAGTGGTGGTTTGATTATTTCCTCCTCCAGCGATAAAACCTTGTGTGATGGTTAAGTTGTTTTTAAGATGATGTTTAATACTGATTTCTGTGCGTTCCCAATCAACTTTAGCATCCCTAAAATTGGAGTCTGTATGAATGCAGCTCCGTACATCTAACCATGTGTTAGAAATCCCCACTTGCTCGAGGTAAGAACTCACGATTTTTGTAGATAAGAGTTCTCCAAATGCTACGATTTGATCATATATAAAATCATAATTATGAGAGCGATTCGAGGCTAAAAAACCACTTAGTTTCCCGAAAACAATATCCATTTCCATAAAAACAGCATGGTCTTTTGGGAATAAGTCGGTACAGATTTGAAGGTGGTAATTTCGTATATAATCTATAGATTTAGGGAGTGATGTTGCTTCATCAACATAATCAGCGATCACTTTTTCAAACGCATTGGTCATTTTTCCCATCGCGGAAATAATTACGATTGTATTGTTATGACCTTCGTGTTTCAAGACACGAACGACGTTTTTAATAGCAGCTGCATTTTTTACAGAGGCACCTCCAAACTTAAATACTTTCATAAAATTAGTTGTCTAAAAAGGTTTTCATTGCTTTTTGATCCATTTGAACATTGCACCACTCATTCATCACATTGGCTCCTGAGTTTTTGTAAAAATCTATCGCAGGAGTATTCCAATCCAGTACATTCCATTCGATGCGCTTTACTCCGAGCTTATAGGCGTGTTCTATTACTTTTCTGTAAAGCTGACCTCCTATTTTAAATTGGCGTTTATCTTCTTGGACAATAAGATCTTCTAAGTGAATCGTTGGCCCTTTCCATGTAGAGTAGCGAGGGTAAAACAAGGCCAATCCAACGATGGTATTCTCTAATTCTGCCACATAACATTCAAACAAGGGGCTTGCTCCAAACCCGTCATTTTCTAAATCTTCCAAGCGTAACTCTACCGCATCCGGTTCATTCTCAAAAACGGCCAATTCATGGATAAGTCGCAAAGCACTAGGCATGTCAGATTTTATTCCCTTTCGTATGATAACCTTCATTTATTTTAAATTTTACACAAATTTACACGATATTTGTCAAAACACACAACAACAAAAATTAAATGAAACATAGTACTGTAACTTTAGGGGAGTATATTATCGACAATCAGAAGCATTATAAATCTACTTCAGGGGAGTTTTCTAGGCTGATAAGCTCGATAAAATTAGCAGCTAAAATTGTAAATCACAAAGTAAACAAGGCTGGATTAAGTAATATTTTAGGGGCAGCAGGAGATATAAATATCCAAGGAGAGGCACAACAAAAATTAGATGTCTATGCGAACGATATTTTTATGCAGACGCTCGTTAATAGAGAAATTGTTTGCGGTATTGCCAGTGAGGAAGAGGATGATTTTGTAACGATAAAAGGAAAACATCAAACCAATGAAAATAAATATGTAGTCTTAATAGATCCTTTGGACGGTTCTTCTAATATAGATGTGAACGTTTCTGTAGGGACAATATTTTCTGTGTATAGACGAATCACTCCTATTGGGACTCCAGTGGATAAAATGGATTTTTTACAACGCGGTAGTCAGCAAGTTTGTGCGGGATATGTAGTGTATGGAACTTCGACCATGCTTGTGTATACCTCTGGACATGGTGTCAATGGTTTTACCTTAAACCCAGCTATTGGATCTTTTTACTTGTCGCATCCAGATATGAAATTTCCGGAAACGGGGAATATCTATTCGATTAATGAAGGGAATTATGTTCATTTCCCACAAGGAGTAAAAGACTATTTAAAATATTGTCAAGAGGAAGTTGACGAAAGACCTTATACGTCTCGCTATATAGGTTCATTAGTGTCCGATTTTCATAGAAATATGATTAAAGGAGGGATTTATATGTATCCCACAAGCACAAAGTCTCCTAAGGGAAAACTAAGAATTTTATATGAATGTAATCCCATGGCTTTCTTGGCAGAACAAGCAGGAGGGAAGGCATCGGATGGTTATATGAGAATTATGGATATTAAACCTACGGAACTCCATCAGCGTGTGCCGTTTTTCTGTGGTTCTATCAGAATGGTAGAAAAGGCAGAGACATTTATGGCTCAATACCCAGAAGGCGCAAATTATAATGATGAGGAAGTAGAATAAGCAGCCATTTTTAATGATTTTAAAAAAGTATTCACTGGTGTTTTGAACACAGGTGAATGTTTTTTTTTGGGGACTTAAACATGAAAGATGAAAATTTGACTTTAAAGGAGAAACAATCGGCTTATTATGAGTCGTTATAATTAACCTCAATGTCATTATAAAGATTATCAATTTTATTGTAGTGTAAAATTGTGTATCTTTAGATACTTTTACAAAACAAAAATTAGATATTATGGCTTTTGAATTACCGAAATTAGCATACGCATACGATGCGTTAGAACCACATATAGATGCAAGAACAATGGAAATACACCATAGTAAGCATCACCAAGGATATACAAACAATTTAAATAATGCGATTGCAGGAACTGATTTAGAAGGGAAATCAATCGAGGATGTTTTGGCAAGTTTAGACATGTCAAACGGAGCTGTTCGTAATAACGGAGGTGGTTTTTATAACCACAGGTTATTTTGGGAAGTAATGTCTCCAAATGGAGGTGGAGAGCCTACAGGAGAATTGGCAGCGGCAATTAAGGATGCGTTTGGATCTTTCGATGCATTTAAAGATGCGTTTTCTAAAGCAGCAGCTACACAATTTGGATCTGGATGGGCATGGTTATGTGTAGAAAAAGGAGGTAAAGTTTCTGTATGTTCTACTCCTAATCAAGACAATCCATTAATGGCAGGTGTTGATTGCGATGGACAACCAGTTTTAGGATTGGATGTTTGGGAACATGCTTATTACTTAAACTACCAAAACCGTAGACCTGACTATATCAATGCGTTTTTCAACGTAATTAACTGGACGAAAGTTTCAGAATATTACGCTTCAAATAAATAATTTAGAGTCCGATTACCTACTAACAAATTAAAAGGTCTACTGCATGCGAAAGCTAGCATAGACCTTTTTTCATTGCGCTATTCTTTTCTTCTTCTTCTTCTTCTTCTTCTTCTTCTCCTTCTTTACAAAAGGGCTATTTACGACCAAAATCTGCAGGGATTTCTCCCCAAGCTTTGGTTTCCCATTTTAAAATAGGAGTTGTGTAGGTGTTATTTCGCAACCAAGTTTCCGCACGTTTTATCAAATCAAATAGGTTTTTGTTTTCCTGAGTAATCGGTAAATTAGTACGGCATTGTTTTTTCTGTACCCAACTCATGGCGATTCTTGAATCGGAGTAAAGGGGGACATTGGATTTTTGGAGTTTTAAAAACCCTAAACCATGTACAAGTGCTAAAAATTCACCGATGTTATTTGTGCCTTTTTTATAAGGTCCTTGAATAAAGTACTGTTTTTTAGATTTTGAGTCCACTCCTCTATATTCCATTTTCCCAGGATTTCCTGCACAGGCAGCATCTACCGAAAAAGAGGGGTATATAGGGCTTCCTATTTTTTTTAATTCTTCGGCAGACAAACGTACTTTTTTAGTATCTTTTCCTACAAAGTCAAAATAATTTCCTTGAATCGCCTTTTCGGCTTCACTTTTAGATACAAAAGATTTGTATTGTGCACCTTTGAAATCCGTAATGTGTTTTTTACATACTTTCCAAGAAGTAAAAACACCTGTTTGATGCCCCTGCCAAACGACATAATACTTTTTTTTCCCCATCTATTTTTCCATTTTTAAGAGTACAGATTCTATAACCTTTGGGAAGTTGTTTTGCTCTAAAACATGAATTTTAGCAGCTACATCATCCGATGTGTCCGAGGGGTCAATTGACGTTTTGGCCTGGAAAATAATGGCTCCTTCGTCGTAATTTTCGTTCACATAGTGGATTGTGATGCCTGTTTCGACTTCTTTATTGGCTATAACAGCCTTGTGAACGTGATTTCCATACATGCCTTTTCCACCGTATTTTGGAAGTAGTGCCGGATGGATATTTATGATCTTATTGGGAAAGTTTTTAAGAATATTCTGCGGTATTTTCCATAAAAAACCGGCTAAAATTACAATATCTGCCTCTTTTATAAGTAAATCTAACACCATAGAATCAGTCGAGAAATCAGTTTTACTGAACGGTAAATTATTGATTCCTAATCTATTAGCCTTAATTAATACTTTGGCATCCTTGTTGTTGGATAAAACATAGGTAACACGTGCTAAATCACTGTCTTTAAAGTGTTTAATTATGTTTTCGGCATTAGATCCAGCACCTGAAGCTAGAATTACAATTCTTTTCATAATAGTTTTAATAGATTGGAGTTGCAAAATAAAACAAAAATACTAACAATGGCAGGGTGTGAGAGAATTTTTCACTATATTAAAAAAATAATAAAAGTGCATATTTTCATTTATTATAGATAAAAGATTTTCAATTAGAGAAAGTTTTTTATTTTTGCCGAGTAATTAAATTTAAAAATAAAAAATTATGTCAGACATTTCATCAAGAGTAAAAGCCATTATCGTAGATAAATTAGGCGTTGACGAAAATGAAGTAACAATCGAAGCTAGCTTCACAAATGATTTAGGAGCAGATTCTTTAGATACTGTTGAATTAATCATGGAATTCGAAAAAGAATTTGATATTCAAATTCCAGATGACCAAGCTGAAAACATCGGAACAGTAGGTCAAGCAATTAGCTATATAGAAGACGCAAAAAAGTAAATTTTATATGGAATTAAAGCGAGTTGTAGTAACTGGACTTGGTGCATTGACACCAATTGGAAACAATATAGAAGAGTATTGGAACGGTTTAATTAACGGCGTTAGTGGAGCTGCTCCAATAACTCGATTTGATGCGTCCAAGTTCAAGACTCGTTTTGCTTGCGAGCTAAAGAACTTTGAAGTTACTGATTTCATTAACAGAAAAGATGCTCGAAAAATGGATAGGTTTACGCAGTATGCTATGGTAGCAGCTGACGAAGCCGTCCTAAACTCTAAGTTAGACTTAGACAAAGTAGATAAAGATAGAGTTGGTGTAATCTGGGGAGCCGGAGTAGGTGGATTGGAAACATTTCAGAACGAAGTGTTGAATTTTGCCAAAGGCGATGGTACTCCTAAATTTAACCCGTTCTTTATTCCTAAAATGATTCCGGATATTGCCCCAGGGTATATCTCTATCAAATACGGATTTAGAGGGCCTAACTTTACCACAGTTTCTGCTTGTGCCTCATCGGCCAATGCTATTATAGATGCTTTAAACTACATTCGTTTAGGTTATGCAGATGTAATGGTTACTGGAGGATCAGAAGCAGCAGTTATAGAATCGGGGATGGCTGGATTTAATGCCATGCATGCCTTATCTACAAGAAATGATGATCCAAAAACCGCTTCACGTCCTTTTGATAAAGGAAGAGAAGGATTCGTCTTGGGCGAAGGAGCAGGAGCATTGATCTTGGAAGAGTATGAACACGCAATGGCAAGGGGCGCTAAAATCTACGCAGAAGTAGGTGGAGGTGGACTGTCTGCCGATGCACATCACATTACCGCACCACATCCAGAAGGATTAGGAGCAAAATTAGTGATGTTAAATTGTATCAAAGACGCTGGGTTAAAACCAGAAGATGTGGATGCAATTAATATGCATGGAACTTCGACACCATTAGGTGATATTGCAGAATCTAAAGCGATTAAAGCAGTATTTGGAGACCACGCTCATAAAATAAATATTAATTCTACCAAATCAATGACGGGTCATTTGTTGGGTGCAGCCGGAGCTATTGAAGCCATCGCTTCTATTTTAGCTATTAATAACGGAATTGTTCCTCCAACAATCAATCATTTTGAAGATGACGACGAAATTGATAGTGAATTAAACTTTACGTTTAATAAACCTCAGAAACGCGATATAAAAGTTGCCATGAGCAACACCTTTGGATTTGGAGGGCACAATGCCTGTGTGCTTTTCAAAAAATTTGAATAAAGCAGGATAGCATTGAATGAACTTCATTCGTAAAATAATAAAATTTCGATCTCCAGGAGATGAAGAATTTTATAATGATTTAAAAATAATTCTTGGGTTTTCGCCCAAGGATTTAAATTATTATAAGAAAGCTTTTTTACATCGGTCTTTAAAAAAGTCCGATGCTATTGGTAACCCCAGAAATTATGAACGTTTAGAATTTCTAGGAGATGCCATGTTAGGAGGTGCTATTGCTTCTTATTTATTTAAAAAAGTTCCCGGAGAAGACGAAGGCTATTTGACACAAATGAGGTCAAAAATAGTAAGTCGGGAACACTTAAATGAGTTGGGACGCGATTTAGATTTAGCGCGGTTTGTAAAAAGTAATATCTCTCGGAAAAAATTTGGAGAGAATATTCATGGAAATATTTTCGAAGCATTAGTCGGTGCTATCTATCTGGATAGGGGCTATAACTATTGCAAGAGATTTGTGTACAAACGCGTAATCCAACCCTATGTTGATATTCCAAAACTAGAAGGGAAAATCACTAGCTATAAAAGCCTTTTTATAGAATGGTGCCAGAAAGAAAAACACAGTTTTGAGTTCGAAATCTACGACGATACTGGGATAGAAAACCTAAAGTATTTTGGGGTTCGATTGTTTTTAAATGGGAAAGTGATTTCTAGAGGAAGAGGTACTTCTAAAAAGAAAGCTGAAGAAATAGCTGCTAAGCGTGGTTACTTCGTATTTCAAGACGATATTTCAAAAAATTAACATATAACACTATAACGGTTTCGTAAAAAAAACGCTAGAGTCTCACAACAATCCGTAGCTTTGCGGTCTATTTGATTGAGATGTATGCCTGTATTAACATTGGAAATGCCAGCGGATTATGCACTAGTCGGAATTCACTCATCTGAAGAGGATTACAGACTAGCATTCCTATTTAATCAAGTGTTGAAAGCCTCTTTTGTGCTTTCGAAAACAAGTTTAGACTTTAAAAACAAAACAGTACAATTTCCGATATTTGAATGGGAAAATGAAGCAGATTATTGCTGTCAATATTTAATTGGCAATAAACAAATTACAAATACGGAACAATCGGATGGCTATGATTTGTTTAGTGGAAACATAAACACCATCAATTATCTGATACCAGAGAAGAAAAAAATTGATTTTTTCTTAAAAATTGAAGGAGATATTTGCGACAAAGACTTAAATGACTTTGTGGCAAGAATAAATCAAATACCTCAAGTGGTCTCCGCCTATCTGATAGATACTAACACAATAAAATCAACAAAAAATTTAATATTTTAATCAATGTCAAATAACAGTAAAAAGACCAAAATTGTTGCTACATTAGGTCCAGCGTGTGATTCGCCGGGTTTAATTGAAAAGATGATGACAGAAGGGGTAAACGTATTTAGAATTAATTTTTCTCATGCGGATTACGATGACGTTAAAGAACGCGTAAAACTTATTAGAGAAATAAATGTACGTCGTGGTTTTAACGTGGCAATTTTAGCCGACTTGCAAGGACCTAAACTTAGGGTGGGTATTATGCAAGAGGATGTGTTTTTGAAAAAAGGAGATACATTTACTTTTACTACAGAAAGATGTGAAGGAACGAGCGAAAAGGCATTTATGACTTATCAGCAATTCCCTCAAGATGTAAGTGTAGGTGAACATATATTAGTGGACGACGGAAAATTATTATTCGAAGTAACCGCTACAGACGGTAAGACGCTAGTAAGCTCAAAAGTATTAAGAGGTGGTAAATTAGGTTCTAAAAAAGGAGTGAATTTACCAAATACCAATATCTCTCAGCCTGCATTGACAGAGAAAGATATTCAGGATGCATTATTTGCGATTGAAATTGAAGCGGATTGGATTGCTTTATCTTTTGTAAGAAGAGCAGCAGATTTAGATTTATTAAACAAGTTAATTGCTGATAATTCTGACTATAAAATTCCTGTAATTGCGAAAATTGAAAAACCAGAAGCATTAGATAACATCAATGAAATTACAGCACATTGTGACGGATTGATGGTAGCTCGTGGAGATTTAGGTGTAGAGGTTCCAATGGCACAAGTTCCATTGATTCAAAAACGCTTAGTATTGGCAGCTAAAAAAGCAAGAATTCCTGTAATTATTGCGACTCAAATGATGGAAACTATGATCACAAACCAAGTTCCTACCAGAGCTGAAGTAAATGATGTAGCCAATTCTATTATGGATGGTGCAGATGCAGTAATGCTTTCTGGAGAAACTGCTATGGGAGATTATCCTTTAGAAGTGATTCAACAAATGACTACTATTATTAAAAGTGTTGAAAATTCACCTTTAATTACGGTTCCAGAAACTCATACACGTTGTTTAAACAATCGTTATATTTCTAAAATCATTTGTCATCAAGCAGCTAAAACTGCCAATAGTATTGATGCTGAAATGATTTCAACCCTTACGAATTCTGGTTATACTGCCTTCCAAATTTCGGCATGGAGACCTAAATCTAATATTGTTGCATTTACTTCTAACAGAAGAATTATGGCCATGTTAAACCTATTATGGGGTGTAAAGGCTGTGTACTATGATAAATTAGTAAGTACTGATGATACCATAGAAGATATTAATAAATTAGCTGAAGAAAAAGGCTTTGTTAAAAAAGGAGACTACGTAGTAAACCTTTCTTCAATGCCTGTAAAGGAAAAAGGAATGGTAAATACTTTACGTATTTCTGAGATTTAATCTTTCAGTAAAGCATACAGCGCAAAAGACGCTAACCAATGGGCTCCAGCATATTCGCCGGAGTCCATTTTTTTGTAACTGTGATTAAAATGTTTTCTCCCTAAAGCGATCATCTGCTCGTTATTTAATCCTTTTCCTAATTCAAACAAACACCAAGCCCTACTGTAATTTAGACCGTCTAGATGGGCTAATTTCCCGTCAGAGCGATCGGTGACTTCGGCTAGTTGTAAAAGTTTACTTGGGTTTTCTCTAAAACCAGGTAAAAATGCATCTAACCATGGTGTAAATGCTTCCTTTGATAGCACTTTTTGCATCAATGCAGCTTCCTGTAAACAGGGTGATAAAAAATCAAATCCGCCTGGCTCCCAAGTTATAGGGCAGTTGACATCATTTAAATAGTATGCGTTTGCTTTCTCAACAATTAATTGTGCTAAGGCTGGATTGTATTTGCGTGCGTAGTCCAATGCAAAGGAGAGTCCAAAGGCCGTGTTTGCGTGTTCCCCCACACGAATGGGGTATTTTAACTTGGGTAAAAATTCAGCGTATTTTGTTTCGATAAGAGCGACAAGAGGTTGTAGGTTTTGTGCCATCATTTTTGCTTCAGGATCCTCCCAATCATTTAGTACTTCTGCTACCTTTAAGAGCCATGCCCAACCATAAGTACGTTCAAAATTCTTGGCAGATACAGCATCAAAATAGGCCACCTCTTGTGCTATGTTTTCTTTTGTTAAGCTTATGTGTAGTTTTTTAAGAATAGCTTCACGATGTTCAAAATCAGGGAATTCTTTAATGATATTAATTAAGGTCCAATGTCCATGGACTGATGAATGCCAGTCAAAACACCCGTAAAATGAAGGGTGTAAGGTAGAGGGCTCTTTTAAATCTTGTGCGTTTTCTAAGACCTGTCCAAGTTTGTTCGGGTATTCCTGATCGATACAATCGTAGGCGAAATGAGATAAAAATTTTGCGTGCTCTGTAGTGAGCTCAATCCTATTTAAAACGGGTGATGTTGCTGTTTTATTCTCTTTATCACAAGCGATAAAAAGAAAAATAAGGGTACAAATAGTGATTGTTTTTTTCATGTTAATTACTGCTTAATTGTTGGACTTATGCGGTTGTTCATCTGATTTTGTACTTTTAAAACTGAGCTGTTTTTTTAAGACAATTGCATCATTTAGTACAAAAGGCATGGGCATCATATATGCGGTTCTAGGTTTGATGCTAAAGTATGGGTTTGAGAGTAAGTCAAAACTAGCTTCTAATAGCATCAAATCTACTATTTCTTTTTTAGAAACCGTAATTTTTAAGTCTAGTATTTCGTTGGGCTCTGTTAAATAATAGGAGAGGATAGTCCCTTGCTTTTTTACAGGATATTTGGCTTTTTTCATGGCAATATCATTTATTATAAACGCTTTTAAGTGAATCGGTAAATGACTTAACAATTCGATGCGATTTGCATTTCTCCTACTTTTTATTTGTAGGTGTAAAAAACGGTTATCACCTTGAATACTGTCGGTAATTATATTGATTTCCGGTGCTTTAAAATCTTTAACGGAGGCTTTTTGATACCACTGTATGGCTGTATTGTATTTACTTGCCGTTATAGCAGTGTCATAACTTCCCGGTATGGGAGCGTCACCCAAAAATTGCTTGGTAAAGTCATCCGTGTTTCTATTGTAACTAGACCAGTAGGCTTTTTGAGTATCTGTATCCAAGGTATAAATAATACTATTCGGTTGCCGGTTTTCGCTGCTGTAATCGGCATTAAAAAAAGCGGTAATACCTGCAAGAATCCCTATTAGAAAAGCCAGTCGTCCCAAAGAATTTTTAAAGGAGAAAGTAGTAATAACTGGAAGTGCTAGTCCAAGTAGTAAAATGGTGAAAAAGGCACTGAGTCCTAGCATTTTTAAGCCCAATCCTACAGGGAACATTTTTATTAAGGGAATAAAGATAATCAATGTTGGAATGAGTAGTGCACTGTAAATAAGAGGTTTCCAAGGATTGTTTTTTTGAAGAAACAAATGGAGGATTAATAGGAGAATTCCAGTACTTAAGGGGATGCTGAAAAATCCAGCTCCTTTTAAGAAATAAGCAACTGCTATGTTTATTAATACCCAGTAGGTAATTGGGGCAATTACAAGGTTTTGAAGCTCTAATTTAAGATGATATGATGTGTAAATCCGAAAGAAAATAGCAATACTAAATGCTACAAATCCGGCAATATAATAATAGCCATTATAAGTGAAACCATGGAGGATGTCTAAGTATTGGGGATGAATAAGAAGTAATAGCTTCCATCCTAAAAATGCCGTTAAAATAGCGCCTATTAGTGCACTTGTAAAAGGAATAAAGCCCCGTATTATTTCCCTTAGAGATAGGCGACGTTTGTAGATTCCCATGCCTAGAATGAGGGCAAAGATAAAGGACAGGGCGATGGAGATAGGCATGACCCAGCTAAAAGGATAGTAGACAAGACCCATTCCTGGAAAGTTAAAATAGACTAAATCAACCTCGCTATTTAAATTTGATAAGTCTGCATTTGCATAATAATGTATGAGGGGAAGCAGGTAAGATGCCTGATGTTTAAAGGTATTGATATCCATTCTTTCAAAGGAATCTTGTACCGTGTGATAATCAAAATGATCCCCTATAAAAGCAAAATTAAAACCGTTTATATTTCCGTCTTCTCTAAAAATGGTTAAATCGGTGTCATTGGGGAGCATCTTATAAATACTATACATCAGAGAATTTCCAACAGGATAAGGGGTGTTGGCCTTGCTAAAGGTTTTTATAAGTGTTTCGTTACCACCATTCGTTTCTAATAACATATAACTGGGACCACCACTTCCTCTGGCTTCTAAATTTAAAACCAAGCCTATGTTCTTTCCCCAAGGATGGTTGTTTACAAAAGCACTGGCCCCTAATAAACCTAGTTCTTCAGCATCTGAAATGCAAATGATAATATCGTTTCTGAAATTATTTTTTTCGGCTAACAGGGCTCTTACAGACTCTAAGATGGTGACAACACCACTGGCCGCATCACTGGCGCCTAAGGAGGAGTGGGGATTGGAATCGTAATGTGATAATAAGAGTAATGGTTTACTAGAATGTACACCTGAGATCCTTGCAATGATATTGTTGACTTTACTGGCTGCTCCCCATTTGTTATTTAGAGCCATTTGAGATTGTATTTCTACCTCCAGGCCCATGTTTTCTAAGGTCTTTTTTATATATTCTCTTACAAAATAATGCTGGTCACTCCCTGTGAAATGTGGTTTTTGGGTGATGTTTTTTAGATGAACTAATGCTTTTGGAACGGAGAACTCAGTATCGTTTTCCGCGACGGTAATAGTACTATCTGGCATTAATGAATTAAAACTAAAAAATATAGTGGCTATAATTAACAATAGTGAAATAAGGCTAATAGTATGTTTTTTAGTGCTAGACATAGGACAATGATTTTTTTTGTTTATATTAGGTAAATGGCTCAATTATATGCGGTTAAATTAACTTTTTATTTCTAAAATATAAAAATAAAGTATGAATATTAAGGAATTTTATTATATTGAAGGACACTAAAACAACCAATATGGCAATTAAACATCTAAAACCACCAAAAGGAAGTATCACAGAATCTACGGAAAGAAAAATTTTAATTTCAGATTATATGACCACAAATCTGATTACTTTTTCTCCAAAACAATTGATTGTAAACGTCATGGATGTGTTGATTAAAAATAATATTTCTGGAGGGCCTGTTGTGAATGAAAAAAACGAATTATTAGGGATGGTTTCTGAAAGGGACTGTATGAAACAAATTAGTGAAAGCCGCTATTTTAATATGCCTTTACCAGGGGCGACAGTAGATAATTATATGGCAAAAGATGTAGATACTCTAGATCAAAATATGACGATCTTTGACGCAGCTAATATCTTTCACTCCACTGGAAGAAAGCGTTTTCCTATTGTAGAAGATGGGAGACTTATTGGTCAAATTAGTAGAAGAGATATTGTAAAGGCAGCCTTAGAACTATAAAAAGAGTATGTTATAAATGAAAAGTCATCAAGTTTTTGATGGCTTTTTTTTAGGGGTATATATAAAATGTAGGCCAAAAAAAAACCGTTCAAAGTTGAACGGTTTTTTCACTTGTCTACCGAAGTAGACTTAGATTGAAACTTTCCCCAAATTTTCAATTTCTCTAATAAGTATGGCGCAAAGATATGTCGAATGGAAAGAGTAATACTTCGGTAAAACACATTTTAAAATGTGGGTTTACTGCAATTTAAAAATCGTGTAACGATAAGATATAGAGCAAAAAAAAACCGTTCAAAGCTGAACGGTTTTTCACTTGTCTACCGAAGTAGACTTAGATTGAAACTTTCCCCAAATTTTCAATTTCTCTAATAAGTATGGTACAAATATATAAGTATCATATTGAGCAGAGATTCGGAAAAACGCATTCAAAAATGCGGTTTTCTGTAAAAATGGAGATAATAGGTCTCGTTAGGTTGTTTTTAAGTTTAGTTTAAGTGCTAATTCATCCAATTGATCTCCTGCAATTGCTGAAGGTGCGTCTATCATAACATCTCTTCCGCTATTATTTTTAGGGAAAGCAATAAAATCACGAATGGTTTCTTGTCCTCCTAAAATAGCAACTAATCTGTCCAATCCAAAGGCTAATCCACCGTGAGGAGGTGCTCCATAAGTAAAGGCGTTCATTAAAAATCCAAATTGTTCTTGTGCATCTTCTGGAGTAAACCCTAAGTGATCAAACATTAATGCTTGTGTGTCTTTGTCAAAAATTCTGATAGAACCTCCTCCAATTTCGTTTCCGTTTAATACTAAATCATAAGCATTCGCTCTCACTTTCCCAGGATCTGTATCTAATAAATGCATATCTTCTGGTTTTGGAGAGGTAAATGGGTGGTGCATGGCGTGGTAGCGTTTACTGTCCTCATCCCATTCTAACAATGGGAAATCTACCACCCATAAAGGGGCAAATTCTTTTGGATTACGTAGGCCTAAGGTTTCTGCCATTTCCATACGCAAAGCGCTCATTTGACTACGAACCTTATCAGTGTCTCCACACATCACTAGGATTAAATCTCCTGGTTTAGCGCCGGTAGCATCTGCCCATTTTTGTAGGTCATCCTGATTAAAGAATTTATCAACGGAAGATTTAAAAGTACCATCGGCTAAGTATTTCGCAAAAATTAATCCGCTAGCACCTACTTGTGGTCTTTTTACCCATTTAATTAATTTGTCGGTTTGTTTTCTTGAATATTCAGAACATCCAGGAACAGCAATACCGATGACCATTTCTTGGCTGTCAAATACGCCAAAGTCTTTCCCTTGTGCAATGTCGTTAATTTCGGCGAATTCCATTCCAAAACGTATGTCTGGTTTGTCGTTTCCGTATTTTTTCATAGCGTCAGCATAGGTCATTCTTGGGAATTCTGCTACGTCAACATTTTTTAATGTTTTTAATAAATGACGGGTCATTCCTTCAAAAACATTTAAGATATCATCTTGATCTACAAAGGCCATTTCACAATCTATTTGTGTGAATTCTGGCTGTCTGTCTGCACGTAAATCTTCATCTCTAAAACATTTAACAATCTGGAAATACTTGTCCATTCCACCAATCATTAACAATTGTTTAAATGTTTGTGGTGATTGAGGTAAGGCATAAAACTGACCTTGATTCATACGACTAGGTACGACAAAATCACGTGCTCCCTCTGGAGTAGATTTAATTAAATAGGGAGTTTCTATCTCTATAAATTCTTGATCTGATAAGTATTTACGAACTTCCATCGCTACTTTGTGACGGAAAATAAGATTGTTTTTTACAGGGTTTCTACGAATATCTAAATAACGATATTTCATACGAATGTCTTCTCCACCGTCTGTCTTATCTTCTATCGTAAATGGTGGGGTTACCGATGCGTTCAAAACCGTAATTTTACTAGGTAAAATTTCGATATCTCCCGTTGGAATTTTATTATTTTTAGCCACACGTTCAATAACTTCACCAGTTACTTGAATTACAAATTCACGACCTAAGTCTTTTGCTTGATCAATAATAGCCTTATCACAGCGATCTTCATCAATAATAATTTGAGTAATTCCGTAACGATCACGTAAATCTATCCAGATCATAAATCCTTTGTTACGTATTTTTTGTACCCAACCAGAAAGTACAACTTCTTGTCCTTTATGTGCTATTCGTAATTCTCCGTTCGTGTGACTTCTGTACATTTTTGTAAATTTTTGTTGCAAATTTAAGGAAATCATACGGTTTTGTGCTTTTTTTTTAAGGGAATGTCATCCTTATATGTAAGGACTACCTATATAGAACTGTTCCGTGCCAAATTCGAAAAGTTAAAACAAATATATACGGGTTTATATAAGTTGATAAATGTGTATCTTTGTATTCAAAATAGTTAATATCATGTTTTTATTTATTAGTGGTGCAGAGATTTTTGTTGTGGTTGTACTAGCAGTAATGCTTTTTGGTGCGGATAAAGTACCAGAAATTGCACGTGGTTTAGGAAAAGGACTGCGTCAAGTAAAAGATGCAACCAATGATATTAAACGTGAAATTAGTTCTAGTGCTAAGGATGCAAATTTAGATTTGGATGCTGTGGCAGATATAAAAGAACAAGTGAATAAAGTACGTGAAAATTTTGAAGATTTTACAGGCCCTATCAAACGAACTTTTAAATAGTATTTTTTGATAGATACACTGCTAGACTTAGATGCTGAATTGCTTATTTTTCTCAATAATTTGGGAAATGAATGCTGGGATGGCTTTTGGTTATTAGCGACTCAGCCTTTGACTTGGCTACCTTTATTGCTTTTATTGAGCATACTTTTTATCAAAATATTTAATATTAGAAAAGCTATTCTTATAATGCTTAGTATCGGTTTTGGTGCTTTTGCAATTTTAAATTTGGTGAATCTAATAAAAAACACTGTGGAACGTTTACGCCCTGTAAATGATCATTTGATAAATAGTGATTTACGAATTTTAATAAGCCCATCCGATTTTAGTTTTCTTTCTGGTCATGCAACCGTATCCTGTTTTGTCGGTTTTTTTGTGTATTTATTATGTAGAAATCGTTTAAAATATGCGTGGTTGTTTTTCTTATTTCCAATTATTTTTGGCTATAGTAGATTGTATTTAGCAGTACATTATCCCAGTGATATTTTTGCGGGTGCTATTTTAGGTTTTTTAACTGCCTTGCTATTTTACAAGGTGGCGAAACGTTTTTTGCATCTATAAAGCTGTTTGTTTTGATTGAATTTTCTAATCAAAAATGAGGAGACTTAATGTATGATGTTCGCTTAGTTTTACGTGAGTTTTTCGATATTCAAGAAATACATGCGGCTTTTGTGCTGTTTTTGTTATATTTATACTTTATAAACCTAAAACTTAAGTGCATTATCACCTAAGGAAGCAATTGTATACCCATGAAACTTATTTTACACGCCTTTGATCTAACATTAAAACACCCTTTTACTATTTCTAGAAGATCTTTTAGTAGCCAGGCATCTTTAGTGGTTGAGTTACAGTATCAAGGTTTTTCTGGTTTTGGAGAGGCTACAGCAAACCCGTATTATAATGTTACGGTAGAAAGTATGACTGCAAATTTAGAAGTAGTAAAAGAATTGGTTTACATGTCTGATTTAAGTGATGAGCCTGCTGATTTTTGGTTGAAAGTATCGGTATTATTAAAAGAAAATATGTTTGCACTCTGTGCCTTGGATCAAGCCTATCACGATTTATTTACTAAAAATAAAGGGCTAAAATTATATGAGTTTTGGAATTATAAAATTGATAAAATCCCACAGTCTGATTACACCATAGGAATTGATACTATAGAGAAGATGGTAGCTAAAATGACGGAGAGACCTTGGCCTATTTATAAAATAAAATTAGGCACAAAAGAGGATATCGCCATTGTTAAAGAGCTTCGGAAGCATACCGATGCCGTGTTTAGAATTGATGCCAACTGTGGCTGGACTGCAGAAGAAGCGATTAAAAATGCTTTGGAATTAAAAAAACTAGGAGTGGAGTTTTTAGAGCAACCCTTAAAAGCAACAGATTGGGAAGGGGCTAAGAAATTATATGAGAATACGGTACTGCCTATTATTGCAGACGAAAGTTGTATTGTAGAGGCGGATGTAGAAAAATGTGCTGGATATTTTCATGGTGTAAATATTAAATTAATGAAATGTGGAGGACTCACTCCTGCACGTAGGATGCTTAAAAAAGCAAAAGAATTAGGCTTAAAAACCATGGTAGGTTGTATGACAGAATCTACGGTAGGTGTGTCTGCTATTGCTCATTTACTACCCGAATTGGACTATGTAGATATGGATGGAGCATTGCTTTTATCAAAAGATATTGCGACTGGGGTTACTATTAATAAAGGGGATGTTAGTTTTTCGGACCTGAATGGAACCGGGGTGGCATTACTTTAAAAAGAACCAACAGAATTTTGGGTTGAAAGTATCACTTCGAATGGTTTTTAAATTATTTTTTTGAAAATTGTAACGAGTATGTCCGTTCGAGTGGTTTTCTTTCGAATTCTGTTTAGAATTTAGAAGAAAAATGTATCGATATAATTACTCCTACCGTTGTAATCACTACCATTGACGTAATTTCACTCTGTATGTTCATTTTTTGCTTCTCCAAAACCAGCTATGCTGCCTCATGAATTCCAATTTATAAAATAAAAAAGGGAT
>NVRM01000127.1 GCA_002400885.1 Flavobacteriaceae bacterium | reverse complement strand
AAGGTTTTATATATTAAGCATAAAACACTCAAATAATAAGAAGACTTTAAACACTAATTATCTGGTTTAATTCTTCTTTGCTAATCTAAAGGAGATGTTCTTGTTTAGTAGAAGTTTTCGAGACAGTTTTCTTCTAAATTCTAAACATAATTCAAAAGAAAATCACTCGAAGTGACGCTAGAAATGTCATCATTACGACCTTTTCTTCTTTTATTCAAAACGGAATGCTCAATAGTGAAGTTGATATTCTAAATAAAACTTAAAAAAAACAGCCCGATTCAATTGAATAGGGCTGTTTTTTATGCTTTAAAATGAGTTTTAATTAGAACTTCTTACGTTTTAATTCAAAATCCTTTCCTAAATAAACGCGTCTTACCGTTTCGTCAGCAGCTAATTCTTCGGGAGTTCCTTCTTTAAGGATACTACCTTCAAACATTAAATAGGTTTTATCTGTAATAGCTAGGGTTTCCTGTACGTTATGATCGGTAATAAGGATGCCTATGTTTTTATCTTTTAGTTTGGATACAATACTTTGAATATCTTCCACTGCAATTGGATCGACTCCAGCAAAAGGTTCATCTAAAAGTATGAACTTAGGGTCAGAAGCCAAGCAACGAGCAATTTCTGTTCTTCTGCGCTCACCACCAGAAAGTAAATCTCCTCGGTTTTTACGAACATGTCCCAAACTGAATTCTTCGATCAGTTCTTCTAGTTTTTCTTTTTGCTCCTTTTTACTTCTGTTGGTAAATTCCAACACGGATAAAATATTGTCTTCTACGGACAGTTTTCTGAAAATGGAAGCTTCTTGTGCTAAATACCCAATACCATTTTTCGCACGTGTAAACATGGGATCGTTGGTGATGTCTTTATCGTCTAAAAAAATTTTCCCTTCGTTGGGTTGAACCATTCCAACCATCATATAGAAAGAAGTGGTTTTTCCGGCTCCATTGGGGCCTAAAAGCCCTACAATCTCTCCTTGTTTAACCTCTACAGAAACACCTTTTACTACATAGCGTTTCCCGTATTTCTTCTTTATGTTTTCTGCTCGTAATATCATATATTCTATTATTTAAAGACCGCTTTTTTCAAATGCGCTCTGTTTAAGTCAATATCCCGTTTTTATGAAGGGATTGGAATCTGATTGTAGATTCAATTGATCTGGTTGTCGTCACTCAGTATTTAATCATTCCTTTTAGAACGAAAGTGATTCCAACTATTTACGGAGTCCGGCGTCTTTTTTTTGTAAGTTTTTTTCTACGATTTTTGATATTTTAATACTGATCTCGTATAGGATAAGTATCGGGATGGCTACGATTATTTGACTTATAATGTCTGGAGGAGTAATTACTGCTGCCAAAATAAGTACAAGTACCAGTGCGTGTTTTCTATATGTTTTCAGAAATTTAGGCGTTACCAGTCCCATTTTTGATAGGAAATAAATGATGATAGGTAATTCAAAAATCAATCCAGAAGCTAAGACAGAAGAACGTAATAAGGCAATGTATGAGCCTATTTTTATATTTCGTTCTACTTGATCACTTATGGAGTAAGAACCTAAGAAGTTTACAGATAATGGTGTAACTACATAGTATCCAAACAATACTCCTATGAAAAACAACACAGAAGAGATGAAAATAAATAATTTGGCGTTTTTGCGCTCCTCTTTATATAATCCAGGGCTCATAAATTTCCAAAACTCAAAAATTATATACGGAAATGCAATAATAAACCCTACAGTAATAGAGGTCCATATATGAACAGAAAATTGTTCTGCCATGGCTAAACTCTGGAATGTAAAAGGTATTTCTTCAATACAAAGACCGTCGGCATGTAGTAATTTACTCACATTACATAAAAAACGATACGTAAAAAAATTAGGGTCTTTGGGAGCAAACATAATGGTGTTAAAGACAAAGTCTTTCATTACAAATGCTACAATGGCTACAATTAATATTGCAAAAGTAGACCTTATTAGATGCCATCTTAGTTCTTCTAGATGGTCTAAAAACGACATGTCTTTAATTTGTTTTGCCATTTTATAAAATTCCTTCTTTGATTAAATCATGTAAATGTACGACGCCTTTATAAGAACCGTTATCGGCAACTAATAATGAGGTGATATTATTACTTTCCATAAGTTCTAATGCTTGTACAGCCATCGCTTCAGAAGTGATAGTTTTAGGATTTGAACTCATAATGTCTTGTGCGACTAAGTTTCTGAAATCATCAGTGTTTGTAAGCATTCGTCGGATATCACCATCGGTAATAACACCTACAATTTGGTCGTTTTCTAAAACAGCGGTAGTTCCCAATCGCTTTTCTGAAATTTCAACAATGACCTCTTTTATATTACTAGTGGTTAGCACCAGTGGTTTTTCGTTGTTTTCCAACAAATCTTTGACCCGTAAGTAGAGTTTTTTGCCTAAAGCACCACCTGGGTGATATTTTGCAAAGTCTTTACTTGTAAAATCATTTAAGTTCAATAGACATACTGCCAGGGCATCTCCAAGGACTAATTGAGCTGTTGTACTAGAGGTTGGGGCTAAGTTATTAGGACATGCTTCTTTTTCTACATAAGCATTCAGTACCCAATCTGCATTGGTTCCTAAGAAAGAATCTTTATTTCCCGTAAGTGCTATAATTTTATTTCCATAATTTTTTATCAATGGAATGAGCACTTTTATCTCTGGTGTGTTCCCACTTTTAGAGATACAGATGACAATATCGTTTTCTTGAATATTTCCTAAATCTCCATGTATAGCGTCGGCTGCGTGCATAAAAATTGCAGGTGTACCCGTCGAATTAAGTGTTGCAACAATCTTTGTTGCAATATTGGCGCTTTTACCAATACCTGTTACGATTACCCTTCCATTTGAGTGGTGGATAAAATTAACGGCATTTTCAAAATCTACATCAATTAAATTGACTAAATTCGCAATCGCTTTGCTTTCAATTAATATTGTCTGCTGAGCGTCTTTAATTATATTATTTTTGCTTTTCAAAAGTTAAAATTTTTCAGAATTAAAAAAATGTATTATCTTTAGTTGCAAATGTATCTAAAATTAGATTAATAAGAGAATGAATAGTAAGGAAATTGATTTACACAAATCACTGAAAAAGTATTTTGGCTTTAACCAGTTCAAGGGGCTTCAGGAAGTTGTTATCCGCAGTATAATGAGCGGTGAAAACACCTTTGTGGTTATGCCTACGGGTGGTGGAAAATCGTTATGTTACCAATTGCCCGCATTGATGAATGAAGGGACGGCAATTGTAGTATCCCCATTAATTGCTTTAATGAAAAATCAGGTAGATGCCATTCGTGGTATTTCTTCTGAATATGGTATTGCGCATGTGTTAAATTCTTCTTTAAACAAAGGAGAAATTGCTCAGGTGAAAAGTGATATTGAAAGCGGGGTTACAAAATTGTTATACGTTGCCCCAGAATCGTTGACAAAAGTGGAATATTTAGAGTTTTTAAGAGCTCAGACAATATCCTTTGTTGCCATAGATGAAGCGCATTGTATTTCGGAATGGGGACACGATTTTAGACCAGAATACAGGAATTTAAGGAACATTATTAAGCAAATAAGCGATGTTCCAATTATAGGATTAACGGCTACTGCTACGGAAAAGGTGCAGGAGGATATTCTTAAAACATTAGGAATGTCAGATGCCAATACTTTTAAAGCCTCCTTTAATAGACCCAATCTATTTTACGATGTGCGTCCTAAAACAAAGAATGTCTTTACAGATATTATTCGTTTTATCAAGCAACGTGATGGTAAATCGGGAATTATCTATTGTTTGAGTCGTAAAAAGGTGGAGGAAATAGCGCAAGTATTACAGGTAAACGGCATAAAAGCTGTTCCCTATCATGCAGGTTTAGACGGTAAAACACGTGCCAGGCATCAAGATATGTTCCTGATGGAAGATATAGATGTGGTCGTGGCAACCATCGCCTTTGGTATGGGGATAGATAAGCCAGATGTTCGCTTTGTGATTCACCATGATATCCCTAAAAGTCTGGAAAGTTACTATCAGGAAACTGGTAGGGCCGGTAGAGATGATGGAGAGGGGTATTGTTTAGCCTATTATGCTTATAAAGACATAGAGAAATTAGAGAAATTCTTAGCAGGGAAACCTGTTGCAGAACAAGAAATAGGCCATGCACTATTACAGGATGTTGTGGGGTATTGTGAAACTTCTGTTTCTCGACGTAAGTATTTATTGCATTATTTTGGTGAGGAATTTGATGAAATTAGTGGCTTAGGAGCCGAAATGGATGATAATACCACCAATCCTAAGGTGAAAACGGAGGCCAAAGGGGAATTAAAATTATTGTTAGAAATAATTTTATTGACCAAAGAAAAATACAAGGCCAAGGATATTGTGAGTACTACCGTTGGGAATCCCAACGCTATGTTGAAATCACATAAAACCGATTTACAACCTTTCTTTGCCAGAGGAAAGGATAAAAGTGATAAATATTGGATGGCACTGATTCGACAAGCACTCGTAAATGGTTTTATTTCAAAAGAAATAGAACAATATGGTGTGTTAAAAGTAACAGGTCAAGGAAAAGAATTTATAGAAACTCCTAAGTCATTCATGATGACGGAAGATCATTTATATGATGACCAGGATGATGCTGGTATCATAAGTGATTTGAAAGGGAGTGGTGCTGCAGCAGATGTCGTATTGATGAAGATGTTAAAAGAGCTTCAGAAAACGTCGGCTAAAAAACTGGGAGTACCTCCTTATGCGGTATTTACGGAACCATCTTTAGAGGATATGTCCTTGAAATATCCGATTACTTTACAGGAATTGACGAATATTTTTGGAGTTGGAGAAGGAAAGGCACGTAAATTTGGAGCTCCATTTGTAGCATTAATTGCTAAATATGTGGAAGAACACGATGTCCTACGTCCAGATGATTTTGTAGTGAAAAGTACCGGTGAAAATTCAGGTTTAAAACTTTTCATTATTCAAAATACAGATCGTAAAATCCCACTAGAGGATATTGCGAAGTCTAAAGGATTACAATTTGATGATTTAATTGCAGAGTTACAACGTATTGTATATAGTGGAACTAGATTAAATATCAATTATCATTTAGAAGATATTCTGGATGAAGATCAACAAGAAGAAATAATGGACTATTTTATGGAGTCAGAAACCGATAAAATAGAAGATGCATTAGAAGAATTTGACGGTGATTATGACCTCGAAGAACTACGATTGATGCGGATACGATTTATTAGTGAAGTTGCTAATTAACAAAAAAGCGAAGTTTAAAAGACTTCGCTTTTTTTTTGTCATTGTTTTTTGATTTTTAATGAATAATTAAACCTTTTTTACAGCTTTTCTTTTTTTTTTGATAATTCGTATTTTTAATAAAAAAAAGTGCTTTTAGCGATACTATTATTTCCTTTTTCTCAACTACATTTATCTCATAATTTATCCCTTATTTAATAATTATGAACATGAAAAGTATTAAGTCTATTAAAGAAAGTAATTTTTTAAGAGAAAGACAGTATGAGGCTATAGGATTTTTAGTCATGTTTTTCGGTGTCTTTGGTTATATAGGACATGAAATGGGTGTGGCTAACATGCTGAACACCATAATGAATACCGCTTGGGATTTGTTAATGAACACAGTGTTTTATATCATGGGGATTACCGTGTTATCTGGAGCTCTTGGTCGTTTGTTAATAGAGTTCGGGGTCGTACGTTTGCTAGAGAAGATTTTAGCGCCATTAATGCGTCCTTTGTTTAATTTACCTGGTGTAGCGTCATTGGCTGGTGTGTTAACTTTTTTATCTGATAATCCTGCGATTATTAGTTTAGCACATGATAAAAACTTTAGTAAGTATTTTAAAAAATTCGAATTGATCTCTTTGACCAATTTCGGAACAGCTTTTGGAATGGGTTTGATTGTTATGACCTTTATGTCTACTCTTCAGATTCCAGGTAATGATGAAAACATGTTCATTCCTGCATTGATTGGTTTATTTGGAGCACTTATAGGAGCCATTGTTTCAACACGTTTAATGCAGTATTTTATAAAAGGAAAAATAAAACCTAGCACAGACGAAGATTTTGAAGGAGCTAATGAAAAAATAAGTTTTAAATCCGAAGGAGGGGCGTTTATTCGTTTTCTAAATGCCATTTTAGATGGAGGTAAATCAGGAGTTAATTTAGGCTTGGCTATTATTCCTGGAGTATTGATTATTTCTACCTTTATTATGATGCTTACTTTTGGCCCTAAAGATGCCGTTATTGGATACCAAGGATTGGCTTATGAAGGAGTTACTATATTACCAGATATGGCTGGTAAAGTATGGTGGATTTTTGAAGGCTTATTTGGTTTTGAGCATCCAGAGTTAATTGCCTTTCCTATTACATCTTTAGGAGCTGTTGGTGCAGCATTATCGTTAGTAAAAGCATTTATTACACAAGGAATAGTAGACGGAAATGTGATTGCTGTGTTTACTGCGATGGGGATGTGTTGGAGTGGATATTTAAGTACTCATACAGCGATGTTAGACACATTGGGGTATCGAGAACTAACAACAAAAGCGTTAATGTCCCATACTGTAGGTGGGGTGATCGCCGGAACTTGTGCGCATTATATGTATGTACTGATAATGATGTTTATTTAATAAATTCTAAAAACTCACCTGTTTTTTCTTGAAGTCCTAAGTGCTGTAAAGCGGCTATTGGACTCGAGAAAAGATAGGTGTTTTTAGATTCTAAAATGTCTTTAAATAAATTACAGGCTACAAATACACTAGGATTATCGATGATGAAAATTTTAGTATTTTTGTGATAGTTAGCTTTATTGAAGGTTTTTAAAAAGGAAGAGTATTCTTGAATACTAGAGGTTACATGACTGCCTCTATAGTCTATAATCGCACGGAAGTTGGCGTCATAGTCATCCATATTGGAGGCTTCATTTAAAATAGTTTTAAAATCGTCCAAGGTTATATTTCCTCTTATTTTTCTTAAAATCAGTTTATTTTTTTTGCAAATTTTGAATGAGTGTTGCATGAGCTAAAATAATTAGGACAGTGTTTCAAAAAAATCTTTTATAAGGATTGGGTTTATTGCGTTAGAAGCACAAGCTCCTTCGATGGTGTTAAATACTTGCGTGTTTTTAAATGAGTACTTGTCTTTAAAGAAATGATAGAGTACAAATGGTGTAGGTTTATCTAGAATAAATATTGTTTTAGTTGTAGGGAATATTGTGGGAGAGACTGATTTTATTAGATCTAAAAAATCGTTTTTTTCGAAAAGAAATTGTGTCTCCCTATAATCGTTTATGTTGTTAAAATCTAGATAACGGTCTGTTAGTTCTCTTATTTCATTAAAAATAATTTTCATGTCGTTTAAGGTGACATCACCGCGAATTTTCTTTAAAACTAGTTTTTCTGAAGGTAATATTTTGTAAGAAGAGTTCATACTTATTTTTTTCTTTAGGGGAATCAGATACAAGTTACTTATTATCACTAATTTTTTTTCAAAAAATAAACAAACAGTCCGATTTCAACAATAAACAGTTGTTTATTGTTTGTTTTTAAAAAAAATAAAGGGATCATGTTCATTTATATTCGATTTTAAATATAAGAACAGGGGAGTTGTAGTTACTGGTTCTTGGTTGTTGGTTGCTAGTTATTGGTTATTGGTCGTAGGTGATTGGTCGTTGGCTGCTAGTGGAGTAATTTTGTACTTAGGGTCCCTGAAGTTAATCAAGAGATTTTTTGAGGATAGATAGTGGCATATTATTACTATGGCAGGCAGCTTCCAGGGTGTTAAATATTTGTATATTTTTGAAATGGTAATAGTCTTTGAAAAAATTGTAGAGGACAAAAAAAGCAGGACTGTCAATAATAAAAATCTTTTGACTAACGAAGAAGTTAGAACTAGTATACGAAGCCATAAGGTGTACGAAATCATTTTTATCAAAAAGGAGGCTCACTCCTCGGAAATCATTGACTGCCCTAAAATCCGGATAGGAATTACGGAGCTCTTCGGTCTCCTCAAAAAGAGCTCTCATGGCTTCTAAGGAAGCATCACCACGATATTTTCTAAGGACTAGTTTTTCAGAGATTAACACTTTATAAGAGGATTTCATGATTTTTATTGAGTTTCTATGGGGATCAAAATAGGATGTAAGGTACTTTATAAAAGAGCATTGTTTTTGAAATTTAAACAAACTATCTACTTCTTTAAACAAACAGGGAGCTTTAGGTTTTTTAAATATACAAAAAGACAGTGACTAGTAAACGGCTAAAAATTAATAAGGCTATTTTTATGTATTAATAAGTAGTAATCGATAGTTGTTAATTTTCTAAGAAACCGCTTATAATCATTTTATCAATACCGTAGAACGCACATGCTTTCTCAAGAGAATCAAAAAGATAGGTGTTTTTTAAATTATACGTGTTGACAAATAAATCGTATAAAGAACTGTCTTCATCAGTATCAAAAATAAACACTTTTGAATGTTTAGGGATTTCTTTTGTGCTGATCCCTTTTAGTAAGACTGTGAGTTCTTTTGTGTTGAAATTTAAGGTAGAGAACCTAAAATCATTTAAAATTCTATGTTCAGGGAACCTGTCATTAAGTTGGATTGTTTTTATTAAAATATCTTGTATTTCAAGAATGGATATATTCCCTCTTATTTTTTTAACAATAAGTTTTTCCTTGTGATATTCTTTAAAAATAAAGGGCATAATGGTCTGTTTAGCGTTTTCTCAATGTACAGCAAAAATCTGAGATAAACAGAACAGTCAATGAATGGTTGGAATTACTCAATAAACCGTGTCTTTTGAGCTAAAAAAAGCTTAACCAAATAAATGGTTAAGCTATATTCATTGTTTTTCTGTAAAAAACAGAAAAATGAGTTGTTTCTTATAAGTGAATTACTTCGTCATAAGCATCTGCAACGGCCTCCATAACTGCTTCACTCATAGTTGGGTGAGGGTGGATCGTTTTTAATACATCATGTCCAGTAGTTTCTAGTTTACGTCCTAAAACTGCTTCTGCAATCATATCTGTAACTCCAGCTCCAATCATGTGACATCCTAACCATTCTCCGTATTTTGCATCGAAAATAACTTTTACAAAACCTTCAGGAGTTCCTGAAGCTTTTGCTTTTCCAGATGCAGAGAAAGGAAATTTACCTACTTTGATTTCGTATCCTTTTTCTATCGCTTGTGCTTCTGTCATTCCTACACTTGCAATCTCAGGAGTGGCATAGGTACATCCTGGGATGTTTCCATAGTCGATAGCTTCGGTGTCTAAACCAGCTAATTTTTCTACACAAGTAATTCCTTCTGCAGAGGCAACGTGAGCCAATGCTGGTCCAGGAACCACATCACCAATAGCGTAATAACCAGGGATGTTTGTTTGCATGAAGTCGTTTACTAAGATTTTATCTCTGTCTACGACAATTCCTACATCTTCTAAACCAATGTTTTCTATGTTAGATTTGATACCTACAGCAGATAATAAAATGTCTGCTTCTAATATTTCTGTTCCTTTTTTTGTTTTTACAGTTGCTTTTACACCGTCACCTGAAACATCTACAGATTCAACAGATGATTTAAGCATCACCTTGATTCCCGCTTTCTTGAAAGAACGCGCAAATTGTTTAGAAACGTCAATGTCTTCAACAGGTACTAAGTTTGGTAAAAATTCAACGATGGTTACTTCGGTTCCCATGGTGTTATAGAAATGAGCAAACTCAACTCCAATGGCACCAGAACCTACAATGATCATCTTTTTTGGTTGTGTAGGCAATGTTAATGCTTCACGGTAACCAATTACTTTTTTACCATCTTGTGGTAAACTAGGTAACTCTCTTGAACGTGCACCAGTTGCAATAATAATATTGTCAGCACTGTATTCAGTAACTTTACCATCGGCATCAGTTACATCTACTTTTTTACCTGTTTTTATTTTTCCAAAACCGTCAATAATATCGATTTTGTTTTTCTTCATTAAGAAAGCAACACCTTTACTCATACCATCAGCAATGTCACGACTACGTTTTACAACCGCGGTGAAATCTTTATCGATGGCTTCTGCTTTTAAACCGTATTGGTCTACATGCTTTAAATAATCATAAACTTGAGCACTTTTCAACAATGCTTTGGTTGGAATACATCCCCAATTTAGGCAAATACCACCTAAATTCTCTTTTTCTACTACTGCAACTTTAAATCCAAGTTGAGAAGCTCTAATTGCAGTAACATATCCTCCAGGACCACTACCTATTATAATTATGTCATATTTCATAAAAAAATATTTTAAGTTTAAGAATGCAAATTTACGGATTTCATTTCTAATATCAACCACTTATTTCACTTTCAAATGTAAAGTGACTATCTTTCTTAATTCAGTTAAATGTGTTATTATTGTATGACTAATTATAACAAGTAAATACCTCTTAAAAATGATTCATTTTTAACCTTTCTAATTCATAATTTTTTATGAAAAAACTACATTATTTAATGCTTACAGTTGCGGTAACACTCGGTGCTTGCGATGGTAAAAAAAACAACGAAGTGATGGATAAAATATTTTCAGAAAACCCAATTCTTTCCGAATGGAACACCCCTTTTGGTGTGCCTCCGTTTAATGAAATAAAAGCGACACATTATTTGCTAGCATTTGAAGTTGCTTTTAAAGAAAATAAAGCAGAAATAGTTGCTATTGTCAGTCAAAAAGAAGCTCCAACGTTTGAGAATACCATTTTAGAAATGGAAAGAGCAGGAAAAACACTTCGTAAAGTGAGCCGTATATTTTCTGCTGTAAATGCAGCCCATTCTAATAAGGAAATTAGGGATATCGCAAGTGAAATTGCCCCTGTAATGGCAAAACACAGTGATTATATCAATTTGAATGTGGCACTTTTTAAAAGAGTAGCTGTTGTTTATGCTGCTAGAGAAGCATTAAAATTGACTGCAGAAGAAAGTAAACTACTTGAAGAAACCTATAAAGGGTTTATCCGTTCTGGAGTTAATTTGAAAGGGGGAGCTAATACGCGTTTACGCGAGATAAATAGTGAGATGGCATCCTTAGCAGAGGAATTCGGTAAAAATGTATTGGAAGAAACCAATGAATTTGAGCTGTATATCGATGATAAAAAGGACTTAGGGAGCCTGCCTTCTAGTTTGTCTGCTATTGCGGCTAACGAAGCAAAAACACGTGGGCATGAAAAAGGATGGTCTATCACCTTACAGCGTCCAAGTATCAACCCGTTTTTACAAGCGTCTACCAATCCGGAATTGCGTCAGAAAATGTATGATGGATATGCTCTTAGGGGTGATAATGATAACGAATTTGACAATAAGAAAATCTTAGAGAAATTGGTAAGCTTGCGTGTAGAACGCGCTCAGCTATTAGGGTTTAAATCGCATGCCGAATTTAAATTGTCAAACGCCATGGCCGAAAATCCAGAAAACGTATATGACTTTTTGAACAAACTATGGCCAGCTGCTTTGGAAATGGCGAAGAAAGAAGCCGTTGCTTTACAGGATTACAAAAACAAAGAAATTGAAGCTTTACCAGATTATAAAGACAATCCAGTAGCCGATAAAACACTGACAGGTGGAGATTGGAGACATTATGTAGAGAAGGTGAGAAAAGAACGGTATGCTTTTAATGAAGACGAAATGCGTCCTTATTTTGAATGTGGAGCGGTAATGCAAGGTGCGTTTAGAGTCGCTACAGAATTATTTGGAATTACTTTTAAAGAATTGGATGATATGCCTAAGTGGCATAAAGACCAGCAGGTTTTTGAGGTGTTAGAAGCAGATGGAGCTCATATTGGAATTATATACATGGACATGTTTGCTCGTGAGAGTAAACGCGGAGGTGCATGGATGAACAGCATAAGAGCACAGTCTAAGTTGGATGGAGCTATAAGCCCTATTGTAACGAACAACTGTAATTTTCCTCCTCCAACGGATGGAGAACCTTCGCTATTGTCATTCTCACAAGCGCAGACCTTGTTTCATGAGTTTGGACATGGATTGCACGGATTGTTGTCTGACGTAAGATTTGCATCTCTCTCAGGAACAAATGTATCTCGTGATTTTGTGGAATTTCCTTCTCAGGTGATGGAAAACTGGATGAGTGATCCGGCTGTCTTAAAATTATATGCGAAACACTATAAAACAGGAGAGGTTATCCCAGATGCTCTCGTGGATAAAATGAATAAAGCCAATCGATTTAATGCTGGATTTAGGACAGTAGAATATATGGCAGCTGCATATTTAGACATGGCTTTTCATAGTTTAAAAGATTCGGGTGAGATAGATGCTCGTCCTTTTGAAAAAGAGGAAATGGAGCGTATTGGCTTGATAGAGCAAATTATTCCTCGCTACCGTGCTACGTATTTTAATCATGTATTTTCTGGCGGGTATTCTTCGGGCTATTACAGTTACTTATGGTCGGAAGTATTAGATTCAGACGGGTTCGAAGCGTTTAAAGAAACGGCTATTTTCGATAAAGAAACAGCGGCTAAATTGCGTAAATTATTTTCGCAAGGAGGGACAAGACCTGGGATGGAATTGTATAAAGAGTTTCGAGGAAGAGCACCTAAAATGGAACCTTTGATGCGTAAGAAAGGATTTATTAAATAAGAAATTGTATTGCGACTTGTAGGATGATTGATAGGGGTAGGACTCAGGAAATAGGAGACAAGACGTAGGACTTGAAATGATAGAAAAGACCCTCTGATTATTATGTCGGGAGGTCTTTTTTTTGTTGTCCCCGTTTTTATGAGGACGATGTGCTTGTTGTTGGTTGCTTGTTGTGGGGAGTCGCTGTGAAAGGTATTCGTTAGACTGTGTTTGTTGTGGGGTTAGGCGTGAGGGTTTCTATAGTTTTTTGTTTTTCGCTAGATTTCCTGTTTCGTGTGAATGACGCCCGCTGTAGGGAGCTTTCCACAGGATACATTGCCGTGAAGGAGCTCGCTATGGGATATCCTAGGGGTTTGTTTATCTGTGTGAATTTCTTATTACTGATTACTACAATTTGTAGTTTTAATATAAGGTGTGTTATGGTTCTTTTATTGTTTTGTAGTTGAGGTTTTTAGTTTTTTCAGGAATACTTAATTTGATGTGGGTATTGTGTTTATTGTTTAGGATTACTTATATATGTAGTTTATGAAGGGGTCCTAGTGTTAGTGTTAGTGTTAGTGTTAGTGTTAGTGTTTTGGATGTTGAGGTCAGGGTCTTTGTAGGGAAGGCGTATTGCTTAGCTTAGAACTAAGGGGTAGTGATAATTATTTTTCGTTAGGAGTGGGTTAAGTTGTTGTTTTTCAGATGGTAGTTGAGGTGTTTGTACGAGGGTTTTTATTTAATGGATTGTATTTGTTGCTTTGTACTTGTTGTTTCTTGTGTTTTATTGATTGCTTGTATTTGTAGTTTTTAAAATAGTCCTAAATAATCAATTAAGTAATTGTAAATCTATAAGATGTGTTTTTTAAAAAAGGGTAAAATGGAGTGTTGTAACTTCCTGTTTGTAAAAATTACCGTTATTTGTAGTTTCGATGGGTTCATGTTGTTTTTGATGTAACTAGCTGTTGCTCATCTTTTTGTTTGTTTCATGTAGGGTTTGTCGACTTAATGGAAACTCTAGATTAAATACTTTTTTGAAAAAGCTACAATTCTAAACTTTAAAAACCTATATTTGTAGTATATGGGAAAAATATCAAAAAATATTCGTCATTTAAGAAAATTAAAAGATTTAACTCAGGAGCAGTTTGCCGATGAAATAAATGTAACTAGATCGCGTATTGGATCTTACGAAGAAGGGAGGTCTGAACCGTCTATTAGTACGTTAATAAGTATTGCTACGTATTTTAATTTACCGGTAGATATCTTAATTAAAAGTGATTTAACGGCGGCTACAGATGCATCCTTTATAGAGATCGGAAACCAACGTGTCTTATTTCCAATTGCTGTAGATGGTGAAAATGAAGATTTGATAGAAATTATTCCAATAAAGGCATCGGCGGGATATTTAAGAGGATATTCAGATCCTGAATATATTGAGCATTTGGAAAAAATTAAACTGCCATTTTTACCTACAGGAAAACACCGTGCCTTTCCTATTAAAGGAGATTCTATGTTACCTGTAAAAAGCGGGGCTTATATTGTGGCAAAATTTATAGAGGATATTTGCGATGTAAAGGATGGACGTACCTATATCGTGGTGACATTGAACGATGGAATTGTATACAAACGTGTATTTGATAAAATGGAAAAACACCAATGTTTAATGCTTGTTTCTGACAATAAAAAATACGACCCTTATTATGTTCCTGTGAATGAGGTTTTGGAATTATGGGAATTTACGTGCAGTATCAATACACAGGAATACGATGAGAACGAGCTTAAATTGAGTAGTATAATGACGATGTTTAACGATTTGGGCGTAGAACTAAAAGAGCTCAAAAAACAACTGAATTAGAAAGGTTCCTTCATTTTTATACATTGATTTTTTATTAATTTAGACTTCAAATTACAATGCATTACGCAATTATTGATATTGAAACTACAGGCATGGGGATTCAGGGGAATAAAATCACCGAGATCGCCATTTTTATTCACGACGGGATAAAGGTTATTGGTAGCTACGACACCTTGATAGACCCAGAATGTGCTATTCCTCATCACATCACTCAGCTTACGGGGATTACCAATGCTATGGTACAAGGAGCTCCGAAGTTTTATGAAGTGGCTAAAGAAATTATCGAATTTACTCAGGACTGTGTTTTTGTAGCCCATAATGTGAATTTTGATTTTAATGTAATGCATAAAGAGTTTAACGAGTTAGACTTTCCTTTTCAACGTAAAAAGCTCTGTACGATTCGCTTGTCTAAAAAACTAATTCCAGGATTGTCATCCTATAGTTTGGGTAAAATGTGTGTTTCTCAGAATATTGTGATAAAAAATCGTCACCGTGCAAAAGGGGATGCTGAGGCAACGGTGATTCTCTTTGATAAATTATTGGCCTTAGACGTTGATAATAGCGTGTTTGATTCGTTTTTAAAGCCTAATTCTAGGCAGGGAACCTTACCTCCATTAATGACTAAAGAAGCGGTGGATGCACTACCGGAAACGGAAGGGGTTTATTATTTTAAAAATAAGGAAGGGCTGATAATCTACATAGGAAAAGCTAACAATATAAAACAGCGGGTACTGAGTCATTTTTATGATAAAAAAAACAAGGAGGTTGCCATGTGTACACTTACAGCCGATGTTAGTTATCAATGTACAGGGAGTGAACTGTTAGCCTTATTACTAGAGTCCGCAGAGATTAAACATTATTTCCCTCAGTTTAATAGGGCACAACGCCGTTTGAACGAAAGTTATGGCTTGTTTAGTTTTGAAGATAGGGATGGAGTTGTTCATATTGGTTTTAATAAGTTAAAATCCATACAAGATCCTATCGTTAAGTTTTATACCACTACCGAAAGCAGGGTGTTTTTAGAACAATTATGCGAAGAATTTGAGCTCTGTCCTAAGTATTGTCATTTACAAAATAATGTAAGTGCCTGTTTTCATTTTCAATTGAAGAAGTGCAAGGGAGTGTGTCAAAAAAAGGAAAGTAAACAGTCTTATAATGCTCGCGTAAAAGAGGCTATTGACTTTGCGAGTATGGAAAACGAAACCTATACCATTAGTCAGAAAGGACGTAGCGATGAGGAAAGAGGCTTTGTATTGGTAGAAAAAGGGATTTATAAAGGTTATGGCTACGCCGATAAGGAAATAGAATTTACAAGCCTAGAGGAATATAAAGCTGTTTTGGTCTCTCAAAAGGACAATCGTGATATCCAGCGCATCTTAAAAAGTTGGAAGCGAAATGAGGAGAAAAGAGTCCTTGAGGAGGATGAGTTTTTGCCTACTTTCATTCAGAAATGGTGGACAAACGATGACTTAGAGTCCGAAAAAAACAAAAAAGAGTACTTAAAAGAAACGGTCAATCTTTCTAACGTGGGGCTTTTTGGGTTGATGTAAAAATGTTGCACTCAAAATAATTCCATATGATCGATATCTATACGTAGGTCACTTAACTGGAGGCTGTTTTTTATCATTTAAAAACAGGATAATACTGAGGGTAAACCTTAGAGTCAACTTTCATACATAATAAAAAAACCACTATTTAATCAGTCCATTGGGAATATATTTGGTATTGCGTTTAAATGTATGTATCCTAGAGGGGTGGGGTACGTGTTTAGTAATTAGATTCCAAAGGTCATTATTTGGAGGTTTCATAAAAATCAATAAAAAAAGTGATATCTGTTTCAAAAGATTCGGAGCCCGTATCTTTGAGAGTGTCCCAAGAGATGAAATAATCACCAGAAGATTCAAAACGAGTCTTATTCCCCGACACACTGTACATTCCTATACTGTGCATTGCTATGTTTTTGCTATTGCTTATTTGCTTAAAGGAAGCTATTTTTCCATTCGTTATAGATAATGTAAAGTAGATTTCAATTTTATGACCATTACGAAGGCTTTTTATGTTAGAAACAATGGGGTTTTGAAGGGATGTTTGCTTTAGCTCGTTCAAAGGTTCCATTGGAACTTCTATGCGTGAAAGGCTTTCTTTTATGAATAGTAAAGCCTCTTTAGCGTATATGCCTGATGGAAACTGAGAAATATATTGATTATAAGCGGGACTGGTATTCGTCTTTTTGGCATCATTAAATGCCTGGGTGTCTTTTACCTTTAATAAGGCGATGATTTTGTCTTTGTTAGGATTGTTTTGTGTTATAAAATTCCTGTAACCTTCTAGTGTGTTTTTTTGAATTACAGCGATGAAATCTATATCGTGAAGGGCTGCTTGAGCTTTTGCGTGAAAAGGGTTGGATTCCGAAGTGTAGTCTAATAAGTCTAGGTACTTTTTTTGATTGTTTTCTTCTGATACTAGTTCCCACCAGGCAGCATAAATTTCGTCGTTATAATTAGGGCTGGCATTCACATTTAAAAATTTCTTAAAGAATTTAATTTCTTTTTTTTGAACTGTTATTTGATATAATTGACTTACTATTTCGTCATAATAATTGCTTTTTCTATAGGATTTTAAGAAGTGTACATACGCATCCAACGTATTGGTTTTAAGTGTTTTTTTGTACACTTTACTATGGTCAAGAAAATGAATACGCTCTTTTACCTTAGTTATTTGCTGGTTTGCTCCCGTATGCTCAAGGATATAGGCATTTAATACCTCGTAATCTTCGCTTGCTATAATTTGATCTAAGTGAAATGTGGCTATTTTATCTAAGTCTTTTTTTACGTTTTTATGATGGATACCCTTAGGGAAATAATGTTGATAAGAACTTAGCTGTTGGTAGTTTTGTTGTTGTATGGCGTTATTATAAACAATGTCGTCACCGTATTTTTGTGCCTTTATAACATGTATACCTTGAGGGAAAAAAGCATCGAAATATGCAATGTATAGCGCTGCGTCTTTTTCTTTTTTTGCAGTTTTATACATCTGTTTTTCATTTTGGAACGTTTTCTGAGCATGTGTTGAAATACAGATACTTACTAAAATAAGTAGAATTAAATTTTTTCTCATAACGGTGTTTGTTTTTTGTAGTACTAAATGAGGTTAAACTTAAAAAGTTGAGGTAGTGTAATATACCGATAATAAACGATAGCTGCAAATTCTAGCTTAAATGAATTTGTTGCTTTCTTTAGGGTTTAACTTTTATATTAAACTGTTTTAGAGAAGTATATGCTGTGTGGTGTTTTATAGCTTTTACTATTATAAAGGTACTTACTTTACTGTTAAATAGTAATTTTAAAGAGGGCTAAAAACTGTTACTATGCTATGGGTGATGCCGAATCCCTGATTGGTCATTGTGAGTTGTTCCATCGTTGAGGTGTTGTCAATAGTGTCTTTTCTGTACAGGAAGGGATTTTGCTTATAGTACTGTGAAAAGCTTAGAAAAGCCACTTCATGCTTGCGCAGTCCTCCGTGGTTCTACGGATTCGTATAGCGTCTTGCAATACGATCTTTTAAAATATAGTATACCGTTATTTTGTAATGGTCACTGGGGAAATTACCTTTCCTGTAGTGTTATTGTGATTATCAGCGGTGGTAAGATGCATTACATGGTTGGCTTTACTTCGTGTTTTTATAATGGAACTACTGTAATGGCTGATAAATATAAGAAGGGGCTGTAATTCGAACTATGTTCCGTTTTTATTGGAGTATAAGGTTGGTCTATCACCATAGTTTGTATGAAAGAGCTTAACCAATGTTTAAATAAATCCCCAATACAGACTCTATGGATAGTCGTGTTTTTATGAGGCTTGAGAATGGCTGAGGTGGAGTTTTAAATTCAATTATTATCCCAGGTTCTTTTTCATGTGCCATTCCAAGAGTTCTAAACTCCGTTTGCAACGTTGATTTCCGTAATATTTAGCTAATACTTGTGCGAAAACAGGAGTGTTTGAGGACACTTCAGCGAATAATGTCATGGAGGAATGGAGTTTTTTTGCGTTGAGTATACCGAATATTTTTGTTGGCGTTGTGTTTTTTAAATTTAATACTTCGGTTGTTATGCAAATGAGCCGAGCTCCTAAAATTGGATGATCTAAATATGCGGTTGCTTCTTCTATGGAGGAGATGCCAAAACGTTTTGAAACCTCGCTGTTACCTAGGCCGAGAACTTGTGGAAATATAAACCACATCCAGTGGTTGTGTTTTTTGCCGTTTTTAATTTCGGATAGGGCGGTGGTGTAATGGAAGTCTTGTGCTTTTTGGAAGTGGTTGAGGTTGGATTGATGCATTGTTTTTTTGATAAAGTTAAGATTCAAATCTGAATAAAAAATTATTTATACAAGTAATCTTATGGATGATTGAAGTTTTTTTTGCTATTTCAGATGGCTGCTTACTTGGACGTTTGTTATTTATATTTCTTTTTGCATACAATTAACGGTTACGTGATATTTATCAATAAACCTTGCATGTATTTCTGTACATTTGGTATGAATATACCATGTTGGTGTATTATAAAAATTAAATATTTAAAATGAAAAAAATAATTTTATGTTTAATGGTTGCCTCCATGTTGATACCTCAAAAAGTCGAAGCTCAGAAAAATGCAGGTGCAGTGGGGGCTGTTGCGGGACTTGTGGCTATTGGAGTTGGAATTGCGGCGGTACAACAAATGAAAGAGAGTGCTGAGTTAACAGCTACGGAATGGATTTTAGACAAACATCCAGAGCTGACAAGCTTTTCTCTAAAAACATTAGATTTTAATGGTAAAAAGTTAAAAGATATGTCATCTGCATCTGTTTTGACATTTAATTTACAGGAATTTACTCCTGTATCTAGACCTGAATTGAATGGAAAGAAGCAAGTATTGTTCTGTTTTACAAGTGCAGGGTGGATTACTGATTATGGGATTGATTTTGACAAAGTACGATGGTATTTGATCGACGAGAACGAATGGCTTAATATGATGACAGCCTACGTAAAAGTTGCCTCTGGAGTTACAGACGATGCTATGATAAAAGAACAATTAAAAAAAGGAAAGGTTGTTAATAAAGGACTTAGAGTTAAAGGTAAAGTAAGTATTCCTTTTTATAAATTAGAGGGAGATATGTATGTTGTTACTGATTATTCTGAAAACATGAAATTTTTATACAACGAAAGATCTTTTGGTATTTTTTTAAAAGATACAAGGGATTTGGTGCAAATAAAAAGAAGTAGTTTGATAGATATTCATGAGTTCTTTTTTAAGGATTAATTGTCTCATATTTCAGAAATGGACGATGTGTTAGTATTTAACCAACTACCTTGGTGTTCTCTAACATGTTCCAGCGTTAGGCGTTATGTCTTTGGCGTATGATTTCAGCTTACAAAAAAAACACTCATTAGGTACGATGTTACTTAAGGAGTGTTTTTTTGTTAATGGAACTAAAACAGCTCTAATTGGTTTTTACTAAACACTTAATAATTTATTTAAACAAATCACATCCTAACTTTATCCATCGAAACACACAAGTAATAAAATTACTATTGAGCAAAAGGGTACAATTAATTATTTTTAACAAAACGAAATACAATTCGAACCTTATAAAAGGAGAAAGTATTTCAACTAAAATAATTAATATTATGAAAACTAGACTATTTTTCCTTGTGTTATTCTTATTTCAAACGGTGGTGTTTGCTCAAATTCGACCCATAAAAAGGCTGCACAAAAAAGTAATCAATAAGGAGATTTTAATTAGTAAAAAATTACCATTAACACTTAATAGTCCTGCGGATAAAAGTGTTATTCAAAATTTGAGTCCTACGTTTAAATGGACGACAAATAATCCGAGGCCAACAAGAAAAAAGATACATTATACCATTACTATTTTAGATACCGATGGAAGTAGTTCACTTGCACAGGCGATCTCGAATAACCGTGTTGTATTTCAAAAAACATTTTTAAAAAAGGACTTTGGCCAGTTATTAAAGAATTTTAGTGGCTTACAGTTGGAAAACAATAAGACCTATATTTGGAATGTTAGTATTGATAAATCCATCAAGCTTTCTGGGCTTAATTGGCATCGCTTTATTTCGACCACCCACGATATTGATGATATTGAAGACATCCACGCTTGTGAAAGTAAAAACATAATAAATGCAAGCAGTTTTATGTCTCCAAAAGTATGGCAAACGCATCAAGGAAATCCACGAATAGAAACTTCATCGGCAGGCCATGATGACAATGGGTATAGTATACTCAGTTTTATAGAAGGTCGCTCAGATGTGATCAAGCAACAATTAGGGGGTTCCGTAAATCGCAATCGAAATTATAGGTTCAAATTTTCATATAAGATGCCTAAAAAAATCGGGAATACAACTAGGTTGAAAGTAATTGCCTATAATGGAACCTTAACAACTTTAGGGGCGAGTGTTTCTTCTAAAATTATTGGGATTACGGGAAATTTACCCTATGCGAAAGAATGGACAAAAGCGGCATTGCCTATTTGGGTTGCTCCAGGGAATTTCAGTAAGATTGCCGTTTTGGTTTTTAGTGGAGATGCATCTACAAGTGATAAGCGAAAAGCTAACAGTATAATTTTTCTGGATAGATTTTGCTTAAGTGAAACTAGTAAATCGCCTTGTGACGATAGTAATAGTGTTGTGCTAACGGATGGTGAATATATATTACCAAAGGATCTTCAAAATTATTTAGATCAAAATACGAAACCACCTGTTGTAACTAATTTTGATTATAACAATGGAAGTGTAAGAGATTTATATCCCAATGCAAATTTAGAAACGTCTAATTGGTTAATGGACACAGAGAGTGAAAATGGCCCTTGTTTTTCTTTTGGAGGAGAGTTTCCAACAGGGGAGGTTAATGCCATTTTGGGGGAGTACAATCAAGATGAATTGGATGATACAAATACAGGAGTTAATGATTTTGAAAGTAATTATCAAGATGATGATGCCTCAAACTCTTCCGACCTGAGGCCTATTGTATATGTTACCAATGATAAATGTGTGGGAAATGCAGTTATTGACGCTTCAAAACCATTTGGAGGAAAAGATGTCGTGTATATTCATGGCTTGCAAATGAAAGCTTTAATGGGAAATCTTGAATCACCACCAACTTTTCAAGGGAAATGGCCACAAGATCCAGTTGCGTTTTATAAAGGCGGTGAATTTTACGAAGAAGCTTCTGATGACTATTGGGACAAGCATATTAAAAGAGGATTAGGGTCACTTACGAGCCCAACAAATACCTATTTAAAAGTTACTTATTCTGCCAATCAACGTTTAAATTATGGCGTACATGCTGTGTTAACTCAAATAAACGATGCAATAAAAGGAAGCAACGTAGGTGTTGTTTGGGGGCGAGGGAGTGCCAAAGGATGTTTTGGTAAAAATGGCATCGTTTTAATAACGCATTCTACCGGCGGCTTGGTTGCAAGTACTATGTTGGGGATTGCCGAAGCAACAAGAAACCCCAATAGTCCGGAAAGGCAAGTGTACGGAGAAGCCTATAAAATTGTCGCGAAAATTAAGGGTCAAATTGGTATCAATGCGGCCTATGCGGGAAGTCCTTTAGCTACGATAGCATTGCAAGCTTCAGTTGTAGGCGCAAATTCTCATATAACGGATAATAGTATTGCTGGGAGAATGTTAAGACGTCGATTTAGTGAAAGAGCAAATACTATTATTGATGATTTACCACGTATCTCTAGTGTACTACACAAAGGTATTTTAGTAGATCTTATGCCTGTAATATCTAGAAAATGGGCACGTAAATATTATGGTTTAACTAATAAACCTACGTTGACAGTTTCTGGTGGTTTCCCTGCCTTGGCACAAGGTTCAGGAATGACGTGGGCTGGTAAGTTTTTAATACCAAGTTTTGATGATGGTGTGCTCTCAATGTCTAGTCAAAGTGGAAGTATGCATGAAGAACCTATATTCAAAGCGAAACAAAGCTTATTATTAATAGACATGGGGGTTCCTTTAGGTTTTAAAAGAATAGGACTTGGAATGGAAAGAAGAGATGGTTTGTTTTCAGATAATAAACATTTCCCAGTACTTCCACAATATAGTCAAACAGGCATGGTGCAATCTCAAAGCATACAGTATGTAAGCACAGGCCCACGTAATTGGCCTAATCATTATGCTGTGATTCAAAATACGGGTGATCATTTTGACAATGTTAATAAAGTGGAAAGAAATGGAATTAATTACGAACAATCTATTTCAGGTAATATAAATAATAATGAGGAGAGTGCTGTAATCTTTGATAGGGCTGTGTATTCTACAGGTGCTTTAAGTACAAGTTTTCAGCCTTTAACAAATGAACATGTTAGGAAATTAACTTGGGGATTACATTTGCCAAGATGTAAAATTACGTGGAAATGGAGAGGATGGAGACCTATTATCAAAATAAAATGTTATTGGTTTTATAAAGAATTTACTATTTGGAAAAGAACCTATCATTTATTAGATAACTATGAAAACAAATTAGCGATGGATTATATGTATGATCACGCATTTAAAAATTAGAAAACAGGGATTAGAACTAAGGGGTTGTATTCTGAGAGTATGCTGGATTTATCTACTGTTGTTAAAATGTACTAAATCGGCAAGCGTCACGATTCACGCTTATGATTTTTTGACCCTACTAAAAACACTCATTAGGTGCTATAAAATGTACTTAATGAGTGTTTTTTTGATTTTCGTATTGTCCTGTAATTCATTTTGTTTTAAGATATTAAATCGCTATTATAGTAGCAGTTTCATCTTAATTATGGTGAGTATTGCTACTATAGTGGCTGGATATTCAATAAATGAGCGTCACAGAAAAGGTGGATGTCCCTATTTTGAGATCACCACGTCGTTCCTCCTACCATTGATGTAATTTTATCCTGTATGTTCATTTTTTACTTCTCCAAAACCAGC
>NVRM01000126.1 GCA_002400885.1 Flavobacteriaceae bacterium | reverse complement strand
TCTAACAGCTCCTGTTTCTGGATCGTAATCTACAACGTGATAACAGCTGTAATCTTCTCTAAAGTGATTTTTTAAAGTAGTGTCTGCATGTGCAATGGCTACGTCTTTATATTTTGAATCCCCAGTAATTATGCTGGCTTCAAATAACATTTCAAGGTTCATCATATTGTCTATGATAACAGGGAATTTCCATCCTCTTTCAGATTGCCATCCATGATCTACATCCCAACTCATAATAGAACCAACAGTAGGGTTAAAGCGAGTGATTAAAGAATCAGAAGCTGTTATTAAGACGTCTTTAAATGCTTCGTTCTTGGTGCTTTTATATCCATTTCCGTACGAACAGTTGAAAATAAAACCTAAATCGTGAAATCCGGTTAAATATTTATGGTCTTGGTAAGTGGCTTGGAATTTTTCTGCAGAAGCTTTCCATTTATCATTCTTTGTAATATCGAATAAAAACCAACTTGTCCCAGGGAAAAATCCTTCGGTCCAGTCAAATCCTTGGCGTACCCAATGGTATTCGCCTTCCGCGTCTATTGTGCGAGGATTTCTGTTTGCTGCTAAAGCATCCGTTAATAATAGCGATAATTGTGTGTCGGCATTTTTAAACTGCTTGTCTACAAATTCAGCTGGAGTATCCGGAGGGGTCGGAGTACAAGCACTGAATAAAAGTGTACAAAGGATGAATAATGAGAGGTTGATTATTTTCATTTTTTATATGTTGTTGGTTTATTAATATCGTTGTTTTTGTAAGGGAATTTTGACATTCGCTAACAGGATGCAATTTCCATTAATTATTCTTGTTGTTGGGTGGTTTTTGGGGTCAGTAATAGGGGGTAAACGGTTCTTTTTACCGAAGTACGTCCAAAAACATCATTAAAGAGGGGTTTTTGATGTTTTTCTTTAATTAGGGACTGCTTTTATAAGAAGGTTTTCAATCTTCATATGGTTGTTTACGGTTCGGATTCCAAAATATCCTTGTCGGTAAGGATTGGGATCTTCTAGTTCAAAAACCAATTTTCCATTCATTAAATATTGAATTTTTTCTCCATCAGCAATCAAGGTTACCTTCATTTTTGTATTGGGAACAATCATATATTTTGAAGCTGTTAAATCATGTGCAGCTAGCAATGGTCTATTTTGCTCTCCATTGTACCTGCGGAATCTTGTCTTGCTATTGTGATGTCCTCCATAACCAACATAATATTGTAATAATTCATGATAATTGGTGAATTTCCCCGCTCTTTTGTCGGAGTTTTTGAAAAAGTCATTGGGATTGTTGGGGTCCGTGGCCATCCATAAACAGTTTAAATCCGAAGCACGGTCAAAAGGGCCATCTTTTTTGATGATAGTGGCATCATAACTAATTGTTACAGGTCCTTGTAAAGGGTGTTTAAACTAGACTGTACAGCCTTTGGCGTCGTTGATTTCCATGACCTTGTCGTGAAAAGTAACACGACCGCCTGCTTGCTGTTCTACAATCCAATCACTTTTTGTTAAGTGATTGGAATTATAGCTTATTTTTTGGGTTGTTTTACAAGCGGAAACCACGAGTAATAGTCCTAGTAAAAAGGTGGTTTTTTTTAGAACCATGGACGTTAGAATTAATAAGGTTTATCAAATAATGTACTGCTAGAGATAGTACTGTGACTAGGCAATACAATTTTTCTTAGGAACTGCTTATCATCCGTATCCATACACCACTTATACAAACGATCTCTGAAAATATCAAGCGTTTTTAAATAGTCTTTATCTGTTGCTAAATTGTTCATTTCAAAAGGATCATTTTTTAAATCAAATAACTGCTCTCGGTTTTTACCCCAGTTGTACACATTGTATTTAAAACGTTTTCCAACAACAGATCTTCCCATTGTTCCAAACGCATGATTTCCTGCAAATTTTGTTTCAACCACTACATAATCTCTGTTGGTTTTTTGTTGCTTTCCTTCAAAAATAGGTTTTAAACTTTCACCTGTTAAGTGTGTTGGGATTTCTATTTGTGCGTAGTCTAATATAGTAGGGTAGAGGTCTAGTCCGTTTGAAATTAAGGAAGTGTTTTGCTTATTTTTCTTGATTTCTCCTTTAAAACTTACAATAAAAGGTACGTTGGTGCTTTCTTGAAATAAGGATGTTTTTTGATTCCATCCATGCGATGCATTCCCATCACCATGATCACTGGTAAAGATTATTAAGGTGTTTTTACGCATCCCTAAATCAGCTACAGCATCTAATATTTTTCCTATTTCAGCATCTACTTTCTCTACCAAACGGTAATAAGTATGTCTGTACTGTCTCCAATCTTCCACGGTATAATTAGCGGTTGGATAGACTTTTTTATTGGCAATTTGCTCAATTTTCAGGGCTTCCGGAAACGTAAGAGATTGTTTAAAGTTTACAGGGAGTTCTGGTGTGTCTTCCAATGCTACTCCTGGAATATCTCCATAAGGCAAAGGTTCGTTACGTGCCCATTCACAAATGTTATGGGGATTGTCATAAGATACGGTTAAGAAAAATGGTTTATTGGAATCTTTCTTAGATTGTAAATAGGCGATGCTTTTTTCTGCCAGTCCAATATCTCCCATAGGAGCAATCATTTCAAATCCATTACCATCCACCATATCGGCTTCATGTGCATGCCATTTTCCACCATAGGCACAATCATAACCGGCCTCTTTTAAAACATTGGCTAAAATGGTTTTTTTAGCTTCTGATTGTAAATGTGCTTCGGATTGTGCATTGGATTTAATCCCTAAATTATGAGGCATTTGACCTGTAAAGATACTAGACCTTGCAGGAGTACACAATGGAAATGTAGAGTATGCCTTATTAAATTGGATTCCGGATTTCGCCAAACCATCTAGGTTTGGCGTTTTTAAATTGCTGTTTCCGGTACTACTTAAAGCGCGTGCTTGATGCTGATCCGTCATTATTAAAATAATGTTTGGTCGCTCGTCATCTTGTGCAAATCCAGTATAGGTACATGCGAGGAGCAGCCCTATAAAAAAGCAAAGATGCTGTGTTTTTATAGTTCGTTTCATTGTTATAATTTTACAAGGTTCATAATTGTAGAAAAACCATGTTGGCATTTTAAACGTATGATTGTGTTATTACCGTCTTGCTTTGTGCTTACATTTGTTACCGCGTCTTTTAATTTCCAGCTTCCTTTAAGGGTGATGGTTAAAGATACGGGGTGGCTATAACCTCTCAATGTTTTGTCCTTTACAGCTAATAAGTTTAAGTCTGGTTGTACAGCGCTAATACAGATGCTTTTCTTTGATTTTTGTATCATCAATAAAGAAGGTTCAGATACGTTTTTAAGGATGCTATCCTCAAAATCTGCTCCTACTTTAAAAATACTATATCCAGTAGTATTTGTGTTTTTATCAAGAACTATATGAGCATCATTATCGGCTCTTAAAATTTTATAAGAATGATCTCTTTTAATCATTTTTTTAAATGATTTCGCAGCATTCTTTTTTAAGCCTGGGTAAATTACATATTGGTAAGAAGCTCCTTTTGGTGCCATTCCGTGATCTATCCAAGAAGAAGCAAAATCACCATGGGTAATGGTCGCGCCTTTTCCTTTGCGGTTCATACGTCCCGTTTTAATAGAATACTTATTGTGATACGATTCCTGTGCGGCTCTTTTTATTTGAATATCGCTATCTGATAAGATATGGTATCCATTATTATAGGCATCAATGATCCAATTTCTACGGGTATCTAAGTTTGCATTATAAGGAAGTGCAGTGATATTTTTATCTGCCGAACTTGCTATTTTCATACTAGGGTTTACCAAGTAGTTTTGGAAAAGATTGGTTTGTACAGGGTGTTCCTTATCAATACTAGTAATACCTGTTCCAATACAAATTAATTTATCATCAAAAGAAAAGACCGATTTGTAGGCTTTTAATTTTCCTGCATAGCCGATACTTCTTTGTGCTCCATCGGCATTTGATCCTTTACTCTCGTTTAAAATCATCCCAAATACACCATTGTTATTTAAGGTAACAGCACCTGCAAATGACTCTTCAGAACGGAACATTATTAAAGGAGTGTTCGGTTCCAACTCTTTTAAAGGCAAATTAATTACTGTGGTTGCAGGATAGCGATTCCAATCCCATCCTTCTTGTTTAAATCCACTTTTAATGCTTCCTTTATCACTGTTTAGTTGAATACTTCCATTGGAAGGGTAACGACCATAGCGGTTTTCGTCTACATAAATTTCAGAAGCCCAAACATATTTGCTGTATCCTTTGATAAAAGCAGCCCAATTGCCACGTCTGTGTATGGCAGTTGCTGCATAGGGAAGTACATCGTATCCCATTAAAACTTCTGCATCTATCTTGTTTTTGTCGTGGAATAAACGACTGTTCTTTTTGTCTTTTTTACCCCAAAGTCTCAAATAAGCAGCGGCGACGTCTTTGTCTATTTTTTCGGTTCCTTTTGGATTTCCGGACATGGCCATATCCAAATAATTGTCTTTTAAAGAAACAAAACTGTTATCCTCTAAAGGGTGTCTTCCTGCCAATCCAAATCCAAAATCTAATGAATTACTGTACAAACGAGTTGTTAAAAATGCTTTTTTAAAGTTTTTATGTCCCGCTTCGCTGATGCTAAATGTAGTACCTGACAAGGTGTAAATTACTGGGGTTACACTGTTAAATGCTCCAAGTCCATAGGCAGGGTAGTGCCCACCGTGATGCCAAGAGGTACCATCTACTTTGAATACACCTATGGCAGTATCTTGTGCCAATGTAATAGACATATAATTACTATATGCTTTTAATAATGCTACTTTTTGAGCATCGTTATCACTCATGAAAATTAACATCAAGTGATAATAAGACTGGGTATTTAAATAGTCAATATTTGCATGGAATTCTTTTTCGTTTCCTAGTATTTTCCCTAGGTTAAAGATCCATCGTAAACTGCCTCCTATTTCTTCCAGTAATCCCGCTTCTTTTAAAGGGTTTTTCATCATGTAAAAAGCATCGGTTAGTTTACGTACATTGTATCCAATATGATGTCTTGTTCCTCCAGATGCTCCTTGTTGCCATCCTTGATCTAAAAAATAGTTGGAAGCATTTACAAAGAGTGCAGCAATCGCTTTTTTCTCTGTTGCACTATTGCTTTGTTGATGATAGGTCGCTAATTTTTTTAAGACACCTCCCAATACTTGAATGGGCATGGTCTTTTTTCTATTAGGATCCTTTTTATCAAAATAAACTTGGCTTATTTTAAAGGTTAATGGAAGTCCTAATACGGTTTCTTTTACCTCTAAGTGTAAGCTGTTATAGGCCTTTGTTGCTTTGGCTAAATAATCTTCTTTTTTCTTTGGTTTTACGTAAAAGTTTGCATCTATTTTTTGTTCAATAGTCTTTAAATCGCGTTGTTCAGTAGGGGTAATTACAGTTGTCTTTACCTCTTGTACACGTTTTAAATCTCTAAGTAATGGCATCCAATGATCTTTTCCTTTAGGGATGTCTCTTTTAATAAAAGGGACATGTACATCTGGGTAAGAGTGTCTGTCATCTTGGAATTGAGAAAATACAATATCATCAAAATAGATGGTTCCTTTACTTTCTCCATTTACAGTGCTTACGCTGAAATAATCATAGGCTACGGCGTCTCTTTTCTTAGGTGCTGTACCTTGCATCTCATAAAAGGGTACCCAAATAGTACGCCATCCTGTAAAGTTTAATTTTAACTCAAAAGACACTTGTTCTACGTCTTTTTCATCATAAGCAATTTTGATGCTATTGTCCTGGGCTATTTCATTATAAATAGAAAAAATAAGGGTAGGGCTATTGGCAAAATGTTGTCCGTATTTTAAGGGACTATCTGCTGATTTTAAGTGGCTGAATTTTGAGGTTCCAAAGCTACTTGCTCCATCCCATTTCCATTGTAAAGAAGAATCTCCAAATTGATGGTGTTTTTGACTAATACTTAAGGTGCTTTCTCCTGTCGTCTCATAGTTTTTTAAGCTAGTGATGTTTTCAAAAGAATCTTTTATAAGCGGAGTGTTTTCTTGGCCTATAATAGTACTTCCTATTAATAAGGTCGTACTAAGGAGTATAGATCTGAAAAATTTATGAGGTGTTTTCATGTCTTGTTAGGGTTTAAAAGTCGAAGGTTAATTCGGTTTGTGGGGTTAAACTTGCCTTGATATTTCTCTTTGTGATGAACGTATTGCTGTCTGGATTTCCAACTTTAAACTGGTAAGAACCTTTGCTAGGGACCATTGGGGTAAAATGGTTTCCGTTGATACGAATCGTATACACAATTTCTTGTGTTTGTTCATTGAGAACTTGAACTACTGCATTTTTCATTCCATGTATGTTTAGAACAGGTAATTGGTAGTTGAAATTCACCATGTAATTATCTAATTGGTTGATGGTTATAGGCCATCCTGGGTATTGTTCTTGATCTCCTTTTGCTGATTTACTTCCTCTTGGCCAGCAGTTTAATGAGATGTTACGAGTGGATTTGTCGAATTTTACAATTCCGTATCCAGCGGCTCTATCATATAATTTAGCAGGAGTTTTTCCTGTAAATAAAGGATTAGAAATAGCTTTTACGGTAAATTTATTACCAAAACCATCTTTAAAATCTCCGGTATATTTTGGTGCATTAGCATCTCTGTTTTTTCCGCCAGATGATGGATACCATCTACGAGGCCAGTAATTAGAGATAGAAGGCACACAAAATGCATATCCGCTATCGTTCCAGTTATCCACTCCATATTGTATAGTACTTCCTAGATGCTGGTCTCCTGCCAAGTGAAAAGCAAATGCTTTTCGGATGGTTTTCACGGCATTGTTTCGACCTGTTTGAGGCCATCCATTAGAGTCTAAATCTCCTACAGGTTGATCATCTACAGGGTAATCTCCTTCGCGCATAATACGTAAAGTAGGAACGACAACATCCGACAAGGCTGCCTTGGGTAAAGTCGCGACATTGGCAAAGATGGTTTGAGATAATAGTGTTTTCATCTGGGCACCATGGCTCCAGTCTCCAGCCCAATCTTCTAAAAAGTCTAACTGTCGTTTTCCAAGTAAGCTAGCTCCTGCTACATCACCGTCTTTTTCCATATTGAAGGCTTTGTTTTCTGGCCAACCATTTACAATTCCTGCCTTTGGCAACAATGCTTTTGGAGCAGATTTAAACTTGCGGTCTTCTAAAATAGCAAAACTTATATTACCGTAATTCATTTGTGTATAATACACGCCAATTCCTTGTTGTACGGGAGTTGGGTCGTAAGGATCGGGTAGGTGACTGGTCTGTGTTTTTTCTACCATGTTTACCCATTCGGCGGGCATTCTGTATCCTCCACTGTCTTGTATATGTTTTCTATGTCCCGTTGTTATGGGGGTTTTTCTTCCGCTTTCTCCCCATATATTTCCCATATACATGTCGTGATCGTCAGTTAAACAAATGGTAGGCCTGTCTTTTAAAAGATCTCTATAAGCCCACCCGAAGAGATACCACTTACGTAAATAATCCAGTTTAGAGGGTTCAAGGGGAGTTAATTGAATGTAATATCCACCTACTTCCTCGTAAATTTGATCTCCAGAAAAGAATAAAATATCGGGGTCTTGTAATTTTACTTCTTCAAAAATATCGGTATTCGGAAATCCTAAATCATTGTTTCCTGTGAATCCAGCGATAGAAACTTCTTTTTTGTCTGTTGGGTTCTTACGAATAGTTCCTTCCCAGTAATGGTCTTCGGTCTTGTTATTTGCGATGTCTAAATTATACACTAAACGATACTTTACATCGGCGGTATCTACCCAGTTTTCTAATTTGAAAGTAGCGGTTCTAGCACTTTTATCAATGTTCATTTCTGAGATGGTTTCCCAAGTATCATTTTTAAACAATTGCAAGGCCACTTTTTTTGTAGGGTGATCTATTGGGGCCATTTGAGCCGTTAATTTAACGGTATTTCTACTCAAGGTATATTGTGAAAATAGGATAGGTCCAAAATGTTGATCGTCTTTTTTAATTACTTTAGTTCCTTTAATTGTCCAGTCCTTAAACCAAACACTTTTTGTTTGAACACGTTTGTTGATACCGTTTTTGAAATCGCTCATCAACACTAAATCTCCGATTAGTTTTTCGGGAGCAATGTCTCTTTTTGAGATACGCGCTAATAATTCTTGGCTTGTAGTTGCGTAAACTGAAAGGTCTATTTTATACTTACCTTCGATAGGAATTAAGGTAACTTGTAAATCTACGCCTTCTTTTAAGGCGGCAATGATCGCGGTATTCTTATTGTTTTTGTTTTGTTGACCAATGAATAAAGCACCATTGGTACCAATTCCAACGTTCAATCCTTTTCCAAAGACAGCGTGATTTCTATAATCGTCAAATTCGCCACGTGCTCCGATACTAAATCCAACCCAATGGTTGCTATTAGGACTGTGTTCTGTATTTAAAAGGCCTAGACTCACTTTCATGTCTAGGGTTCCTTTTGTATCGCCTAGTTGGCGTGTAAGGTGATGAATGTTTCGGTTTTCGTTGCTAACCAAACATTCTATTCTGTCATTTTCAACATGCCAGTCTTGTAGTGGGTTTGCCCAGTATTCTGGACCGATCCATGTGCGTGAAGTAAGGTCTTTAAAATTGCTTTTAAAGGTGTTAGGATCCGTTTTTTTATCACAAGAAGTAAGGCTAAAGATTAGTGTGAATACTAAGATAGCTTTTAGTGAGTTCTCTAGCAGGCTGCTAGTATAAGAAGTGGTTTTGTTTGTAGAATGATGCATGAATGCTTTTTTTTTATTCAATGTATATCCCTTGATATAGGATCAAAATCTCGATAAATGAGTGACTAAATCAATCATAAAAGTTATTCCAATATAACATATTGGAATAACTAAAATGACAGTAAAAAAGGGGGAGAATCACAAAGTGATTACCAACCTGCTTTTTGCTCTAAACTATTATTTAAAGATACTTCTTGCAATGGGTAAGGCAAAGAGTTGTGTTTTGCCGCATTGTAAAAATTACCTGCTCTTAAATATGCTTTATGGTTTTCGTTGGTGTTTTTAAACGTTGGCTCCCCTTCAATCATTAAGTTTTGCAATTTTAATTTTTTACCTAATAATCCCCATCGGATCAAATCTTGTTTACGCAATCCTTCAAAACAGAATTCTCTAGCACGCTCATCAACAAGTTCACTAAAGAAAGCATCTTTTCCTTTTTTAACATCAGGATTTGTAACTTCTATGTTTTCCAATCCAGCACGGTTTCTTACCATGTTTAAGTAAGGGATAGCCGAGGCAGGACCTTCGTTGTAATTAATAGCTTCTGCAGCCATTAACAATACATCTGAATAACGCAATACAGGGAAGTTGATAGAGGTAAAGTTCTTACTAGGAGAAGAAACAGCCTCTAATAAGGTGTACGCTTCGGTAACTCCTGGTGCTGCTTTTATATTTAAATCGTCCCAGTTTGAAGGTTCCCAACGTCTGAATTTACCTGGGCAATACTGTCCTGATAAAGGATCTGTAACGGCAATAATATCTCCTTTATTTGTGTATTGGTATCCTGCAATGTTCCAATCTTTTCGTTGGTCGTCTACGTTGTAAATATTTTTTAGTAGCGGAGAGACATTCTCTAAAGCATAAGCTCCAGGATATCCATCGGCTCCACCGCCATAATTAAATGCAACTCCGTTAATACCACCAATTCTACCATCGGCATTAATACCCATCTCTCTTAAATAAGCAAAAGAAATTTCGAAGATAGATTCTTGAGTGTCATAAGTACTTTGAATATAATTCAAGAAATGTGCTCTGTATCCTTGGTCATTCGAAGTGTTTAATTTATGGTAACCATCTTGAATAATAATTTCACACTGTGCTTGCGCCAATGCGTAATTCTCGGTTGCTTTCATTGGAGCACCTGCCATTTTTAAATAAGCACGGGCCATCAATCCATGAGCGGCCATTTTATTGGCTCTTCCTGGAATATAGGCTGGATCGTTTGCCGCTAATAAATGCTCAGACGCGAAGGTGAAATCGGAAAGGATTTGTACATATACATCTGCTATCAATGTCACTGCTAAATTATTTGCAGTTTGGTCCAAGGTAGATGTTAAAGGCATGGGTACATCACCATACCATGCAACTAATAAGCTATAGGCATGTGCACGTAAAAAACGAGCTTCTCCAATTAAGCGGTCATAGTCTTCTTGTTCAAAAGCGTCTTTCTGTAATTTTTCGATAAACATATTACTCAGGTTAATTCCTGAATATAATTTAGCCCATAAATTAGCTACATATCTGTCTGAAGACGTGTGACGGTATAAACCTACTGTCCAGTTTTCGTTATAACGACGGTTGTAATATCCTTCATCTGTTCCAGACTCCATGATGATAGACAATCCTTGTCCGTATACTGCATCACTAGCAAAAGTAGAGTAGATACCGGCCAATGCAATGTCTGCTTCGGTCTGCGTGGAGTAGAAGTCATCTACCCCCCATGTTGATTGTGGTTCCTCGTTTAAAAAGTCAGAACAACTGATGCTTAAAAACCCAATAATGGCGAATAAGCTGATGTATTTTATAGTTTGTATTTTCATTATTTCTACTATTAATTTTTAATAAATCAATTAAAATGTGATGTCTATTCCTCCCATAATGGTAGTACTCTGTGGATAGGCAGAATAATCTAAACGAGGTGTTAAAGCACCATATCTACCTACAGATACATCTGGATCATATCCCGAGTATTTGGTCCAAGTTAATAAGTTTTGACCTGTTAAGTAAACTCTAAAATTCTTTACTTTCATTGCTTCTAAAACAGCGATAGGAAGTTTATATCCAATCGACACTGATTTTAATTTTATATAAGAACCGTCTTCGATATAACGATCGTCCATTTGGTTTCCTTTTGGAGGTGCTCCGTAAACACTCATGTAACGTATTGCTCCGATAGAGGTATCCGTATTTAATGGAGACCAAGCATCTGCTAAGGCTGCAAAACCACTTTGTTTCCCTGCTGTAGGTACTTCAAATACGGCTTTGTTTGCATTCATAATGTCAAATCCATAAGACCATTGTAATAACGCTGACAAATCAAAGTTTCCAAATTCAATGGTATTAGAAAATCCACCAAAGTGTTTTGCATGTGGATTACCAATGATTTTTCTGTCCAATTCGTTGATGGTTCCGTCTCCGTTTTGATCAATGAATTTTACACTTCCAGGTCCTACAGGTAAGGTCCCGTTGTCTGGTACACCATCTTTTAGGATATAGGTTTGGTATTCGTTTTCCCAATTAAAGTCATCCAATTGATAAATACGATCAAATTCCAATCCGTACATCATTCCTACAGGTTGTCCTATTTGCGTAATAAATTGGTATTCTGAATACGAATTATTCCAGTAAGGATTGGTAAGGATTTCTGTTTGACCATCATTTAATGCCAATGTTTTGTTCTTGTTAAACGAGATGTTAAAAGAAGTAAACCATTTGAATTTTCCGGTATTAATATTGGTTGTATTTAAACTAATCTCCAACCCTTTATTCTCTACTTTTCCAATGTTCTGTTGAACTTTATTAAACCCAGTGTGTAATGCCATTTCTGCATTTAGCAATAAATCACTCGTTTGTTTGTTGTAATAGTCTACGGTCAATTCTATATTTTGATTTAAGAATGCTAAGTCCAATCCAACGTTTGATTGTGCCGTAGATTCCCAACGTAAATTAGGTACTCCTAAGTTACTTTGATAGGCTCCTGGAGTGTAATTTTCACCATTACCCCATACATATCCACTAGCAGTACTTGCATTTAACTGACTGTATGCATCGTAATCTCCAATTCTGTTGTTTCCTGTAATACCCCATCCTGCTCTTAATTTCATAAAAGAAACAGCTTCAACATCTTTTAAGAAGTTTTCATCACTAATTTTCCAAGCGGCTGAGAACGAAGGGAAATATCCCCAACGGTTGTCTTTGTTGAATTTAGAAGATCCATCCGCACGGTAGGTTGCAGTAAATAAATACTTATCGTATAAGTTGTAATTTACTCTACCAAAATAAGATAATAAAGCATTTCTAGAACTTATTGTTTTAGGAATAGCAGGAGAAATTCCCAATCCAAGTTTTTTAATTCCAAACAAGTCCGTTGGGATCTCTGAATTTTTCATAGAAGAATACTCAAAATCTCTGGTTTGCATTTCCATACCTGCCAATAAAGAAAAGCGATGCTGATCTATTGTTTTATTATAAGCTAAGGTATTAGAAGAAGATAATGTTTGGTATCTTCTGTTGATTACCGATCCACTAATATGGTCAGTTCCACGGGTTCCTTGTTGGGTGTCTTTTCCAAAGAATAAGGTCTGTTTTCTAGAATCTATCTGGTAAGAACCTGACATTTTCAATACTAAATCAGGGTTAATTCTATGGGTCAATCCTAAACTTCCTCTTAAAATATCTGAACGTCTTTGACGGTCTGTATTTGTTAAGTTTTTTACAGGATTAAATAAGTATTTTTGGCTTTGATCTGAAGGATCATAACCACCAGCTTCTAATCCATCACTATTAATAGGCTCGATAGGTCTAAACTGAATAGCATCTCTAATTACAGAGGTATAAGAGTTTCCTGATATTCCCGCTCCATTTCTGTTTAAAAATGTGTATTGTAAATATCCGTTTACTTTGGTTTTCTTGTTGATTCTATGACCAAATTTAAGATTGTTGTAAATTTTCTTAAACCCAGTATTGATCATGGTACCTTCTTGTTCTAAGAATTCCGTAGAAAAATAGATGTTTGTAGTACTGTTTCCTCCACTTAAACTAGCGTTGTATTTGTTGGTGCTTGCCACTCTGAAAATCTCATCTTGCCAGCTAGTCCCTTTCATATCTCTATACAATTCTGGATCTACCCAAGAATCTTTAAAGTATCCTACATATTGTCCAGGTGTATAATTGTCAATAGCTAAAGCTACTTGTTCCTGGTATTTTACATATTCGTAAGGACTCAATGTTTTCAAACGGTTTGAAATCCAGTTCACCCCATGAGATGCACTAATTCTTACATCTGTTTTACCATCTTTTCTACCTTGTTTGGTGGTAATTAAGATCACCCCATTGGCTGCTCTAGAACCGTAAATAGCAGTCGCAGAAGCATCTTTTTGGATGTCAAAACTTTTAATGTCATTTGTACTGATACTTCCTGGATCAAAATTGTCCATTGGAATTCCATCAATAACATATAAAGGAGAGTTATCACCAGTAATAGAGTTTCCTCCACGAATGGTAATGCTTAACCCTTGACCAGGTGTACCATCTACAGATGATATTTGAACCCCAGAAACACGACCGGCTAATGCTTGGTCAAAATTAGTAGTCGCTGTTTTATTTAAATCATCTGTTGATATTTGAGCGACAGATCCGGTAAGGTCTCTTTTGCGAACAGATCCATATCCTACAATGACAATTTCGTCCAATTGTTCGTTGCTAGATTTTAAAATAATGTTAATCTGAGAACGGCTTCCTACCAATTCGTTGGTAGTAGTAAATCCTAGGTAACTAAATACTAAAACATCTGACGCTTTTGTAGTTTTGATACTGTATAAACCATCAAAATCTGTACTGGTTCCTGTTGCTGTTCCTTTTAATAACACGTTTACACCAGGGATTGGTTCTCCGTTGGCATCGGTTACTGTACCACTCACGCTATTTTGTGCAAATGCAACAAATGGCATTATTGTGAGTAAAAGTACTATATAAAATATTTTTTTCATTTCTAATATATTGATTTTGTTAAAAAGTGAGCTTATTCTTCCGATGCTTTAAAGTGAACGTCTGAAATATAAAAGCGTCCACCACGTCCTTCTTTTTTACTATAACTAAGATCAGTATCAAAATAAGAGGCAAATTTGAATTTTAAAGTAAAGTTCTTTTCTGATTTGAAATCGTTTAAGTCAAACGTACATTTCACCCATTTTGAATCTGCATGATTTGTTGGGTTTTTCTTATTATCTGGATCTATTCCTTTGTTATTACCCGGGTAAGGTGTTCCTATAAAGGAGGTTGTTTTTCCTTGAATTTGACAAGATAATTGGTCGTTTATTTGAATCCAAGTAGCTTTTGAATTATTCCCTTCGTAGTCCGTAGAATAATAGACTTCTAGATCCGTAGGGGTTCTTCCATCTTTAAGATATACTACATAGCGGTTTTTGATATAAAAAACGGTAGATACATCATATCCAAGACTGTATTTTGTTAAATCCTGTGTATTCATAATTACATCAGACTCATGAGGAGTAGACATACTTTTTATATATATATTTGTCATAAGTGATTTGGCACCTATTACATTTTCTGGTCGTTCAGCGGCTGCAATATTAGAAGGTCCACTTTGTAACCAAGTTTTAGCATATGGAACAGCACCAGGGGTAATAATATCTTTCTTATATCCGTACAAAGTGTTTTCTGCTTGTAGGGTAGGGTAGAAGAAATAGATCGTTTTTTTTGGTAATTCCACAGGCTCGTTAGAAATTACAATCATTAAAAAACTGTCTCCTTGGAAACTTGTAGTCTCTTGACTTAAGTTGCTAGTAACTTCAATTGAAGGATACAATGTTTCGTTTTCTGTAATTGTGTAATTGTCAGCCAAAGAAATAATACCGGTTTGGCTATTAATTTGAAGGATGTCTGCATGACTCGTTAGAGAAAATGTTACATCAGGGTTTCCAGTGATTAAATATGGCTTAGTCGTTGTTTTATCCGTTCCCACAACTAAATTTTGTGCGATTGGAGAGAACAATAAATCTTTTACCAATTGTGGTCCTACTTGAATATGGAAAACATCATCAAAAGTAGTTTCGAAGATTTTTCCATCCAATTCTGTACTTACTTTAATCGTAAAATAATAATCGCCAAGGCCAAAATTATTACCATCAGCAATTTGAATTCTACCAGCAGTACTGTAGTCCGTTTTTTCGTTAGTTAGATCTACATTGTCAATGCTTACAAAGTTCATTGAAGTTGCGTCCAAAGTTTCACCGTCTCCATTCTTACCAGAAAGTATTAGGTAGGTTGGAACAAGACCGTTGGTGTCCAAATGTGGAACCCCAGATTTTAATTTACTGAACTCTCTTGCATTTAAAATGTCAGCGTACAATAAATCTGTGGGCTTGCCATAGGATGCGGGATCCGTGTTTGGCATAAATGTATCCTCATTACAGCTTTTTAGCGCTATAATCATAAGGAATGCGGTTAAGAAATAAAATGTTTTTTTCATAATTGATAGGATTAATTCAGGGAGTTGTCCAAGATAATAGCATCGGGGGTATCTATTGATTGATGCTTTTATAAAGGATGTTTCATTTAAATTAAGTTTAGGTTAATGAATGAGTTATTTGATCTTGTAAATTTCTCATTTGTTTTCGTTAAAACGAGGGATATATCGTTCTATGAGAGGGAACAAATGGTTCGAAAACGTTGTATTTAGGGGGGGTGAATAGTTGTAGTTATATCTAAGACGTTAGTAATTAACAGTGTAGGCTTTTTGTGTTTGACGCGAATAATAAGACTAATTGGTGTTTTATTAGAGGTTTGAAAGTTTTAAATATGGAGGTTATTATTTTAAAATAGGGGTGGATTAGGGCTGCTCAAAACGGAAGTATAGGACGCTTAATTATGGCTGGTCTTTCACTTTGTTATAGGAGTTTCTATAGTCTGAGGGCACTTCATTAAACTCATTTTTAAAGCATTTTCTGAAATATTTAAGATCGTTGAATCCTACTTCGTAAGCAATCTCTGAAATGTTCATACTTGTTTTGACTAATAATTGACCTGCTCTTTTAATCTTGATGGTTCTGATAAAAGAAGAAATAGACTGTCCTGTGAGTGCTTTAATTTTCCTGAAAAGCACCGACCTACTCATATTCATTTGATCCGTAAACATATAGACATTGAATTCGGAGTCTGCAATGTTCTTTTCTACTATTTGTATGGCTTTTTCTAAAAACTTTTCGTCAGAAGATGTGATGGTGAGCTCTTTAGGTTTTAAAATTAAATCCTTTTTGAATTTACTAATAAGGTTTTCTCTAGACTTTAATAAATTATCTACCCGTACTTCTAATATATGTGCATCAAAAGGTTTTGTGATATATGCATTTGCCCCTAATTTATAGCCCTGTCCCTTGTGGATAAGAGAAGTTTTTGCAGTTAGTAATATAATAGGAATATGGCTGGTTGTAATGGTAGTTTTAATGGTTCTACACATTTCAAAACCGTCCATAATAGGCATCATAATATCACTTATAATAAGATCAATAGGCGCTGTTTTAGCGATGTTTATGGCTTCTGAGCCATTGTTAGCTTCAAAAATATTGTATTTCGTACAAAAGATATTTTTGATAAAATGTCGTACTTCTATATTATCTTCGACAATGAGTAGGGTAGAGAATTCTTTTAGGAAAACAGGCGTTTTTTGGTTTGCAATTATCTCATGTGATCGGAGTTGCTTTTGGACATAAACAGGCGTGTCAAAAACGTCATTAGTCGTGCTTTTTTCGATGGTGTTTACACATTGATCAGAGGATAAATGTTCCTTTCCTAAAGGACAGATAATACTAAAACAGGTTCCTTTTTTTTCACTGCTTTGAACGGTTATTGTTCCTTTATGTAATGCTACAAGTCCTTTTGTTAAGGACAAGCCAATACCTGTTCCTGTTTGTGTATGCTGCTGATCGACTTGGAAAAAACGATCGAAAACAAATTTTAAATGGGCTTCTTTGATCAGTTCACCATAGTTTGTAATATCGATTTTCACAAAGCCATGAGCGGCATTTTTAGTAGGTTTTAATTGTGAAATGTGTATGGAAATTTCACTATTGTCTGGGGTGAATTTAAAGGCATTGGACAAAACATTAAACAATATTTTTTTAAACTTCACCTTATCAAACCATACATTGAGTTCAGGTAGGCTATGTGTAAATGTATAATTGATATTGCGCTGTAAAGCCAGTTGCTCGAAAGATAATTTTATGTTTTCTGTAAAAGGAATGATGTTATTGTGAGACGCATATAATTCTATTTTTCCTGACTCACTTTTCCTGAAATCTAATAATTCATTAATCAATTGTAACAGAATATTGGTGTTTCTTTGAATGGTTTCAAGGTTTCTGTTAGCGCTAGGGTCGCTATGCTTTATTTTTAATAATTGTTCAACAGGGCCGGTGATCAGTGTAAGTGGTGTTCTGAAATCGTGAGAAATATTGGTAAATAAGCGCAATTTTAATTTATTGACTTCTTCCAGTTTTTCCTTGTCTCTTTTTTCTTGTTTGAGTTCGTTTCTTTCCTTAATTCGTGTGAGCATTAAAAAACGAGCAATGTATAACACGGTTAAAATGCCCAATAGATAGATGAAATACGCCCACCAAGTTTTCCATGGGGCAGGGGTTATTTTTAGGGTGATTTCCGCTCCTTTCTCGTTCCATAAACCATTGTTATTGGATGCTTTTACTTTGAAATTATAAGTACCTTCGTCTAAGTTTGTGTACGTAGCTGTTTTTTTGTCTCCTATATAGTTCCATTGAGGATCAAAACCTTCCAATTTATAGGCAAAACTATTTTTATTGGACTGGGAATAACTTAAGGCTGTAAAATCAAAACTGAAATCGTTTTGATCGTAATTAAGGGTGATTGACTTTACAGAATCCGTAATTTTTAAAAAAGGCTTATTGGATACTTTTAAGGAAAAGATATCTACCGAGGGGATGAATGTGTTTTCGATAATGTTTGCAGGATTAAAATAATTCAATCCATTAGTTCCTCCAAACATGAGCTCTCCAGCAATGGTTTTTAAGGATGCACCATAATTAAATTCATTACTTTGTAAACCATCAGATTCATCAAAATTATTGATTTTTTTAGTAAATAAATTTAAGCGGCTAATTCCGTTATTCGTACTAATCCAAATATGGTTATTGTTATCTGGAACGATGGCGTATATGACTTCGTTTGGCAAGCCTTGAGCGATTCCATATTTGCGTAACTCTTGTGTTTTTGAATTAAAATAATACAAGCCTTTTCCTTCAGTTCCTACCCAGTAATTATTTTTGTCTTCATAAATACAGTTTACAGATGTGGAATTATCTTCGTTCTTATTGGTCGCTGTTAAAGTGACAGCGCTAATAGTAAAATCGTGAATATTTATTTTTTCAACCCCCTTAGTTCCTCCTATTAATAATATTGAAGGATCGCTTGACTGTACGATACTTGTGATGGATTTAAACTTGTTTTGAACTTTTTTAAACAGTTTAGTATTAGTGTTATAGTGTAGCAATCCACTGGTCAATGTTCCCATCCATAAATTGTGATCTACATCTTCCAATAAGGTTAGAATTCTACAATCGGAAACCTGAGTGCTACTGTCTAGTTGCTGGTTTAAATGCTTAAAAGAATAGGGCTTATTGTGTGGGTTTAAATAATTAATACCTCCGTCGTGGGTTCCAATCCAATAATTTCCACGATGGTCCTTTATCATAGATTTTACATTGTTAGAACTTAGACTATTTGGCTTGTTTTTGTCATGTAAAAAATAATTAAAAGTTCCTTCTTTACGATCGTAAACATTGATGCCTCCTCCTTCGGTCCCTAACCAAAAAGTATTGTTGTCACCTTCTACAATGGCACTAATGACCTTATAGTTCAACATGTTTTTATAAGAACCAGTGGAAAGTTGTTTGAAGTTATCATAACTCCTATCAAAAAAGTTGATGCCACCAGCCCAAGTGCCAATCCACATGTCTCCTCGTGAATCTTGGATGATTTTATAAATGGAATTTTGACTTAAACTTTTCCTGTTATTTTCGTCATGTAAAACGGTTCTTATATATGCACGACTGGGGTTTAAGATATGTAATCCTTGGTAGGTGCCGATCCATAGGTCACCTTTAAAATCTTCACAGATACTTCTAACGGATACCGTAATAGGAGACTGGTTATTGAGTGTAAAGTTCTCGAAAATATTTTTTTGTCTATTTAATTTTGCGAGTCCTTTACCATAACCTAGCCAGAGTTCATCTTTACTACTTAAGAATAATGTAAGCGGATTATTGATATGCGCATCATTATTACTTCTTGTTGGGTATTGATATTCTTTAAAAGTTTGCTGTGTGATGTTATAACAATAAATGGCATCTGTACTCGTAATCCAAACATTTCCTGAAGGTATTTTTAATAAGCTTCTGATTTTTTTGCCTTTAAAAAGTACACTTTCAGCATTGCTAATAGGTGTAATAGTACCGTTCTTTAAATGGATACGATCAATTCCTTTATTTGTGGCAACCCAAATATGTGTTGTATTAGGCTGTGTGATGTCCCATATTTCACTGTCGGAAATACTGGATGCGTTTTTTTGATGTTTGTAATGAGTAAAGTTATCTTTTTGAGCATTGTATTTATTGAGTCCATTTTTTGTTCCTACCCACAATGTCCCTTCGCTATCTTGGTAAATAGATGTAATCCAACTATGTGAAATACTAAACCTGTCTTCTGAATTATGTCGATACGATATGAATTTAGATCCGTCATATTTATTAAGTCCATCCCTTGTTCCAAACCATAGGTATCCTTTTGTATCCTGTAAAATGGCTAAAACAGATCCTTGGGACAATCCGTCTTTAGTAGAAAGGTGTTTGAATTTTAGGTGATTAGATGCGTGACTTATTTCTTGACCAAGGATGGGGTTTGGAAAAAATGAGCTTAGAAGAAATAAGAATAATAAATAGTATTTCATAATTTAGGTGTGCTTACAAATACGCTATACTTTATAAAGTATTGTTATAATTTGGCATCGATGCTCAAATTAGGACGCTGTTACTACAAGTTGAAACTAGGTTTTTTAACAATTAAAATTTGGAAGAATTCCTAATAATTAAATATGGCTTTAGTATTTTTGTTTGATTCTCTGCCGCATATTTTTTATTTTTTATTTGTTCGAATAAAAGGCTAGATGCTACTTTTCCCATCTCAAAGTCTGGTTGGTTTATAGTACTTAGCGAAGGTTCTATAATTGCAGAAATAGGCTCATTGCTAAACCCTACAAAAGCAATGTCTTTTGGGATATTTATGTTTTTGGTCTTTAAATACTGCATGGCGCTAATGGCTGCGGTGTCATTGGCAGAAAACACAGCATCTACTTTAGGTAATTTTAAAAGTTGCCTAGCTGCATCTATTCCGTCTTGTTGCATGAGCTGGGATTCTATGACTAAGGATTTCGAAAAAGGGATTCCGTAGGCATTTAAGGCGTTGGTATACCCTTTTTTTCTGTTGCGGTATAATTCAAGGTTTTGTGGTCCCGAAAAATGAACAATGTTTTTACAACCTCTTTCAATTAAATGTGCGGTAGCGTCAAAGCCTGCTTTTAGATCATCAATAATTACATTGGTGTTTTCTAATACGTTACAGGGTCTGTCAAAAAAGATCAAAGGGAAACCGTTTTTTTTGTAATTATCTAGATGATCTAAATTAGTAGTCTCCATAGAAATCGAGATTAGAATCCCATCAACTCTATTAGACAAGAGCGTTTCTACTAATTTTTTTTCACGATCAATACTTTCTAAAGATTGACAAATAATAACATCAAAACCCGCTTTAAAAGCTGTTTCTTCTATTCCCGAGATAACCGACGAAAAGAAATGCCTCGAGATACGTGGCACAATAACTCCAATAGTATTTGTACGATTAGTACGAAGTTTAGATGCTAGGCTATTACGTTGGTAACCTAGTTCCGCAGCTTTTTCAACTATCTTTTCTTTCGTTTTTTTAGAAACGCGATCACTGTTGTTTAAGGCACGTGAAACGGTAGAGCTGTCAATCCCTAAAGCCCTCGAAATATCGTGTATGGTTACATTATTGTTTTTCATCTGATTGTTTAGGCAAGTATTGTTTTTATGGATGTAAATATAATACAGTCTAGCCTTCGGACAAAGATACAAATTAAAAATAAAAATACAATCGATTGTATTTTTGAAATATTTTAGTATTTTTACACAGAATTTATAATAGAAAACAGATGGAAAATCAATTTCAAACAAGATATGCATCGTCTCCTACAGAAGTTAAAACTTTTGATACTGAGCGATTAAGAAGTGAATTTTTAGTTCAAAACATCATGCAAGAAGACACCTTAAACTTTGTGTATTCTCATTATGATAGATATATTACTGGTGGAGTTTCTCCAGTATCAAAAAAAGTTGAATTAACCAGTTTTGACCCTTTAAAAGCTGATTATTTTTTAGAAAGAAGAGAACTTGGAGTTATAAACGTAGGAGGAAAAGGAACTGTTGTAGTTGATGGAACCTCTTATGACTTGGAATATAAAGAAGCTTTATATGTAGGAAGAGGTAATAAAAGTGTTACTTTTTCTAGTGCAGATGCTAAAAATCCAGCAAAGTTTTATTTAAACTCTACCAATGCTCATAAAACATTTCCTACTAAGAAAATCACCAAAGATGATGCGGAAGTAGTTGAAATGGGAAGCATGGAAACTTCAAATGCACGTACAATTAATAAATTGATTGTAAACAGTGTAGTAGAAACATGTCAATTACAAATGGGAATGACCGAGTTAAAAGCCGGATCTGTTTGGAATACAATGCCAGCACACGTACACGATCGTAGAATGGAAGTATATTTTTACTTTGAAATTCCAGAAAATCAAGCAGTATGTCACTTTATGGGACAGCCAGATGAGACACGTCATATTTGGTTACAAAATAACGAGGCAGTAATTTCTCCACCATGGTCTATCCATTCAGGTGCAGGAACGTCTAATTACATCTTTATTTGGGGTATGGCAGGTGAAAACTTAGACTACGGAGATATGGATATTTGCAATATTACAGATTTAAAATAATCACAAAAAAACAATAATTATGTCAGTAAATTTATTTGATTTAACAGGGAAAGTAGCATTAGTAACTGGTGCAGTACACGGACTAGGAATGGCCATGGCTAAAGGACTAGGGAATGCAGGAGCTACCGTTGTGATTAACGAACACTCATCTCAAGAAAAAGTAGACGAAGCAATAAAAGAATATGCAGCTGCAGGAATTACAGCACACGGATATTTATTTGATGTTACAGACGAAGAAGCTGTAATAGCTGGTCTTGCACAAATAGAAAAAGAAGTAGGACCTATTGATATTTTAATCAATAATGCAGGAATTATCAAACGTACGCCTATCGTAGATATGGAAGTAGCTGATTTTGAAGCAGTAATTAAAGTTGATTTAGTAGGGCCTTTTATCATGGGTAAACATGTTGCTAAAAGCATGATTAAACGTAATATCGGTGGTAAAATCATCAACATGTGTTCTATGATGAGCGAATTAGGAAGAGATTCTGTAAGCGCATATGCATCAGCAAAAGGAGGTTTAAAAATGTTGACTAAAAATATGGCAACAGAATGGGCTAAATTTAATATCCAAACAAACGGGATTGGACCTGGTTATTTTGCAACAAGCCAAACAGAAGCTATTCGTGTAGATGGACATCCATTTAACGATTTTATTATCAACAGAACACCAGCAGCACGTTGGGGAAAACCAGAAGATTTACAAGGAGCAGCAGTGTTTTTAAGTTCTGCAGCAAGTGATTTTGTAAACGGACAAGTAGTCTATGTTGATGGTGGTATTTTAGCGACTATCGGAAAACCAGCAAACGAAATTTAATACGTAAATTTTTAATGCCAATGTGCTTCCAAATGATTGTGTAAAATAGCTTTATTTAATACAGTTATTTGGAAGTATTGTTGGGTTAAAACCTTCAAATTATGAAAATACGTATTTTAAGTTTTATAGTGATGACAAGCCTTTTATTAAGTGCTTGTGCTGAAAAAAAGAGTGAGACTGTAATTGTTGTAAAAAACAGCTTAGATGTAGCCAGAACTTTCGAAATGGTGGAGCTAACAGCAAAGGATTTAAAAGTGAAGGATCTTATGTCCGTAGGGATAAAAGACCTTAAGACGGGTACATTGCAAATAACACAATTAGTGGATTTGGATGCTGATGGAAAAATGGATCAGCTAATTTTTCAACCACTAGTGTCTGCTAATTCAGAAGCTAAATATCAAGTAGTAACGTTGTCTCAAAAGGAGATTGTAACACATGATTTAGTGTGTTTTTCTAGATTTGTTCCAGAACGTACGGACGATTATACATGGGAAAACGATAAAGTATCGTTCCGTGTCTATGGGCCAACCGCTCAGAAAATGGTAGAAGATAATGTTCCTGGTGGGACCTTGTCTAGTGGTGTTGATGTCTGGTTGAAACGTGTAGAATACCCTGTTATCAACAAATGGTATCAGGAATTTGTAGACGGAACAGGTACTTATCATGAAGATACTGGCGAAGGATTGGATAATTTCCATGTAGGAGTAAGTAGAGGAGTAGGAGGAATTGCTGTTAAAAGTAACGATACGTATTGTTACTCTAAAAATTTCTCTAAATGGAAAACCATTACTACAGGACCATTGAGAACTAGTTTTTATTTAAAATATGAAAATTGGGATGCAAATGGAACTATGGTGGAAGAATCTAAAATTATTACCTTAGATAAAGGGAATAACTTTACACAATTTACCACCTCTATTAAAGGTGTTTCTGAAATATCAGCAGGATTAACTTTACATGAAAAAGATGGAAAAGTAAGTCAAGGGAAAGGCTGGTTAAATTATTTTCAACCACATGCCGATTCTGAGATTAGTACATCTATTATTGCGTCAAGTCTATATTTTGATAGCGTAGAGACCTATGATTCGGATAAAAAAGATTTAAGTAATGCCTATGCTCACTTAAATGTAGTAAACGGAAAAGTAGTGTATTATGCTGGGTTCGCTTGGAAAAAAAGCGGACAATTTAAAGACAATATCGCTTGGGAGGCCTATTTAGATTTGGTTAGCTTAAAAATTAACAACCCTCTAATGGTTGAGATTAAATAATTGTTTTTTTGATTTGAAATAACATTTAATCATAGTATGATTCGTACATAAAAGCTGGACAATGATCTCATTGTTCAGCTTTTTTTATACCCTATAAATTCAGTGTTGTTTTCTGTAGTTTAGGAATAGCTTCGGATACCTATCATTGAAATATCTACGAGTCTCATTTCGAGCCAGTAAAATCCCCCTGCTCAACAAATCTAAGCTCTCACATCTAATTCTCAAATTTGGGCGTTCCCCAAGGGTCGGGCTATACGCTCATACGCTTCGCTTTTATTATAGTGGAGTAACTAGCGTTTCTCCACTATAATAAAAACTGCAGGGTAACCGCTGCTATCCCTAACGCAACCACGTACTTTTCCTGCATTCACGTACCAATTGTCATTTCAAGTCTTCCTATATATAAGGAGAAGAGTAGGGGATGCAATTATCCCGTACCGTAGAGACGTAGAACGCTACGTCTCTACATGATTTCGATTCCCATTCTCCCTTTATATAGTGGTCTTTGCAGTATTTCTTTTAGGATAAAACGCATTCACCTAATATTGGGGTAGGGGCGAATAGCATTCGCCCTAATACAGCAGTAAATGCGAATCACTCCTTATATATATACTATATAGTCGAAATCCTGTAGAGACGCAATGCTTTGCGTCTCCCTTTACAATCCACAGAAGCACAAATCGAATTCACCCCAATGTTGGGGTAGGGGCGAATAGCATTCGCCCTAATACAGTAGTAAATGCGAATCTCATTTCACATCAATAACAATTCTTAAAATAATTAGTCCACCCAATACGCACAATATCAACCAGTAAGAACGCGTAAGGGCGAATCACAATTCGCCCCAATAAAAATAATCAAATTTCCCCATTGCAGAACAAATAAAACAACCTATATTTGCACTCGCTAAGCAGAACACGCAAAGCGAAATAAGTTCTGAACATGCTGATACCACTAAGAAAACAACGAAAAAAGTTTTACAACTTTCATTAGTTAGTTTCAAAAAAGGTGTTACATT
>NVRM01000125.1 GCA_002400885.1 Flavobacteriaceae bacterium | reverse complement strand
TTAGATTCTTTAATCTTAAAGGTAGCGTTTGGTTTTAACACCACCGCATGTGACGCTTTGGACTTCGCCTCACCTTTCGGTAAAAAGGTCGTTTCTATAATCTGATTGGAATAAGGAGTGATCTCATAATGTCCATCATTGGTATAGACAAATAAGGTTCCTGATGCTGTTTTTGAACTCTCATAAATTCTCTCTGAATTTTGAGCTTGTACCCAAACACTTAGAAAACAACCTACAATTGTTAGTAAAATATACTTTCTCATCTTTATAATTTAGTCGTGAACATATAAAACCCTCTATCATTTAACGCTAAGGAATCGCTCCATATAAATGACGCTCCCGAAACCACATTTTTAAGTTGTTTATTCATCAATCCCAATTCCTCAAATCGATTTAAATCCAACAAAAAAGAGGCAGTGTTCTTATTCAAAACAATCACTACCGTTTCGTTATTCAATATTCTAGCAAGTACATATACGCCTTTACTAGGAGAAAAATGAATGGTTTTCCCTTTGTGAATCGCTGCACTCGTTTTTCTGTAATTTAATATTTTTTTCATGAACAACTGCATGTCTAAAGATGCAGCATTCATCCCTTTTCCTGTAAATGCATTTACAATATCTCCATCCCAACCACCAAGAAAATCAGTTCTAATCAAACCATGATCCTCTGGTTTTGCGGTGTTTTCCATTAATATTTCGGTCCCGTAATATACCTGTGGAATTCTAGGTAATGTGAGCATATACCCCAAGGCCATTTTATTATTTGGAATGTCTTCTTTTAACTGTGTAAACACACGCCCCATATCGTGATTGTCCGGAAATAGCATCATTTTACTAGGATTTGCATAGCTAAAATCATTGGCCAATCCTTCGTATAATTTCACCAAACCAGTTCCCCAAGTTTCGTCTTCGTTCAAACCATCAATGATTAATTTTTGCATTGGAAAATCCATGGTAGAAGTTAAGTGAGACTCATATCCATCTTTATTATGAGCGCCTTGTTGCCAATAGCCAACCAATAACGGATTGGTACTCCACTCCTCGCCTACAATGCTAAAATCGGGGTATTCTGTCATAATCGCTTTTGCCCAATCAGCCATAAAACTCTTATCTGGATAAGGATAGGTATCTTGTCTGATTCCACCTAAATTCAACGTCTCTACCCACCAAATACTATTTTGAATTAAGTAAGTTGCCAACAATGGATTTCTTTGATTCAAATCTGGCATCGTATCTACAAACCAACCTTCCGTATGCAAGGCCTTGTCTTTTTTAGACGCATACAAATCTTGATTGGTCGTACGCTTATGATTGGTAATAACTGTTTCTCCTTTTAAAAATTCTTTTTGATAATTAACCCAGTCAGCATCTGGTAAATCTTGCATCCACCAATGCTCCAATCCAATATGATTGGCTACTTGATCCATGATTAATTTCATTCCTTTAGCTGTCATTTGATTTGACAAGGCTACATATTCTTCCATGGTTCCAAACCTAGGATCCACTTCGTAAAAGTCTGTCATCGCATAGCCGTGATAAGAGCTTTCTTTCATATCATTGGTCAACAAAGGAGAAGGCCAAATAGCGGTAAATCCTAAATCAAAGATATAATCCAACTGTTTTGAAATCCCTGCAATATCACCACCATGACGTGCATAATCATTCGTTCTGTCTAGCTGTTTCTCTCTCAAGGTTTCTACAATATCATTCGTAGTGTCTCCATTTACAAACCTATCCGGTGTGATCAAGTAAATAGCATCACTACTATCAAATCCGATGTGGTTTTGCGTGAGATCTCGTGGCTTAAGTTCGTAGGTATAGGTGAAATTCTTGCTTCCTTTTTTCTTGAATTTAATCGAAAACTTCCCTGCTTTCGCATTTTTTAACTCAATTTTTAAAAACAAGTAGTTGGTGTTTTCAGTCCTGGTAATTCCAGTAACTGTAATTTTTTTTGATTTGATTGATGGCGTGAACGATGCAATATCATCGCCATAAATCATCAATTCTAATTCGGTATTTTGCATACCCACCCACCAAACTGGCGGCTCCACTTTTTGAATTTGTTGTGCACTCAATTGAGTCACAATAAGAAATACTAGGCAATATAGGAACTGTTTCATACTGAAGCTATTTAAAGTTCTAAGATGATGCTAAAAAAACAGGCTGTTTAAACGCATAATCCTAAAAAAGGGGTTCTTATTAAACGTATAATTGCTTAAAAAAGCAGTAAAAAAAAACATTCCATGTTTCCGATTTAATTGAATAAATCAGATACATGAAATGTTATAAAAAATATAAAACTAAGCGTTTACAGCCAAGGTTTCAATTGTTATTTCATTATCTGACTCATCGTAATATTTACATTCGGTCTGGCTCTTATAAACTCTAATTACCTGACCTCTAAAGTTAATTTTAAACGAATAAGAAGTCCATTCTGCTGGAATTTGAGGATTGAAAGTTAATTTTCCATCTTCCCAAACACGCATTCCACCAAAACCTTGTACGATTGCCATCCAAGTTCCAGCCATACTTGTAATATGACATCCTTCGTGTACTTCGTGGTTATAATCGTCTAAATCTAAACGAGCGGTACGTAAATATTGTTCATACGCCTTAGGCATACGGTCAATATAAGCGGCCATAATAGAATGTACACATGGAGATAATGATGATTCATGAACGGTTAAAGGCTCATAAAAATCAAAGTGTTTTTCGATAGTTTTCTTATCAAATTTATTTTCAAAGAAGAACATCCCTTGCAATACATCTGCTTGTTTGATATAACAAGAACGTAAAATTCTATCCCAAGACCATTTCTGATTGATTGGACGGTTTTCTTCGGCTAAATCTGCAACAGGAATCAATTCCTTGTCTAAGAAACCGTCTTGTTGTAAATACACACCTTCTTTTTCACTGTATGGTAAATACATGTTGCTAGCTACTGCTTTCCACTTTGCCAATTCGGCATCTGTCAAGTTTAATTTCGCCAATAATGCTGTGTACTTTTCTGGTGCTTCTTTTTTGATACGTTCTAAAGACTGCATGGTGTATTCGATACTCCATTGCGCCAAATAGTTAGTATAAAAGTTATTATTTACGTTGTTTTCATATTCGTTAGGTCCGGTAACTCCTAAAATCACAAACTGATTTTTGTCCATAGAGAACGTCGCTCTTTGTTGCCAAAAACGAGACACTCCTACCATTACTTCGATTCCAAAATCACGTACGTAATCAAAATCTTGTGTATAGTTTACATAGCTGTAAATACCGTAAATCATGGCTCCATTACGGTGAATTTCTTCAAAGGTAATTTCCCATTCATTGTGACATTCCTCCCCGTTCATAGTTACCATTGGATACAATGCTGCACCATCAGTAAATCCTAACTTGGCTGCATTTTCTATCGCTCTATCCAATTGATTGTAACGATACATCAATAAGTTTTTAGCGACACCTGCATCCTTAGTACTCATATAAAAAGGAATACAATACGCTTCCGTATCCCAATAGGTACTTCCTCCGTATTTTTCTCCTGTAAATCCTTTAGGTCCGATGTTCAAACGCGCATCTTTTCCTAAATAGGTTTGGTTCAATTGGAAGATATTAAAACGGATTGCTTGTTGTGCTTTTACATCACCTTCAATAACAATATCCGCCATTTCCCAAATACTTGCCCATTCCGCTACTTGTTCTGCTAATAATTCAGCATAACCAGTACTTGCAGCTTCTTGTACGTTCTTATACCCTTCCGATACAATTGCATCTTCTGAATGGTTTAAAGAACTTGTGCTTGAAGCATATTTATACATCGTAACTGTTTCACCTTTTACTACATCAATAGCATACGTGAACGTCATTTTCTTTGCTTCTAAATTTGCCGTTTTTGGAGCAGTAATAATAGTTCCGTTCTTTTCAAAAGAAATTTTCATCGCTGTAGCTACAGAAAATTCCGTTTTTAAAGTTCTAGAAACGATACAACCTTCGTTGTCTGCTTCTGACTGACTTAAAATCTCCCAGAAAAACTCATCGTAATTCGCATCCTCATTCATAATACCTGCATCGATATATGGAGAGAATTGGAGAGTCCCGTCAAAGTTTTCAGCAGTTACAGAATATTTGATAGCTCCTACCTCATCGCGTTTGATACTTAAAAAACGTTGCGCATTCACTTTTATAATATTCCCATTAGATAATTTTGCAGTAAACGATCTACTTAACCATCCTTCTTGCATATTAAGTTCACGTCTAAAATCGCTTACTTCACACAAGTTTAAGTCAAAAATTGTATCATTTATTTTTAAGTGCATTCCCACCCAATTCGGTGCGTTCAATACTTTTGCAAAATACTCTGGATAGCCATTTTTCCACCATCCTACACGTGTTTTGTCTGGATAATAAATACCTCCAATATAGTTCCCTAAAAAAGTACTCCCTGTAAAATCTTCTTCAAAATTAGCTCTCTGTCCCATGGCACCGTTTCCGATACTAAATAAACTTTCAGAGGCTTTTATGTGATCATCATTGAACCCTTCTTCAATAATTGACCATTTATCTGCTACTATATAATCTTTGTTCATTTGTGCTTATTTAATAAGATTGTTCAAAAAGGCATCTGACATTTGGTCCATAGACTCAAATACCGAGCTTGCTTCTGTTAACACATCCTCGCTCCCAATACCGATACTTACCATACCTGCATTGTTTGCTGCTTCTACTCCTGCAATGGCGTCTTCAAAAACAACACAATTTGCTGGGGCAACATTTAATTTTTCAGCTCCAAGTAAAAATACTTCTGGATCTGGTTTTGCCTTACTCACGTCATTTCCATCTACAATGGCATCAAATAAATCAATAATTCCCACTTGCTCTAAAATAAATCGGGCATTTTTACTGGCCGATCCTAAAGCGAAAGGAATATTATTATTTTTTAAAAACGCAAGTACCTTTAAAACACCTGGCAAAATTTCGTCTGCAGTCATTTTATTGATAAAGGCTAAATACTCGGTGTTTTTCTTTACTAAAAACGCTTGTGTTTTTTCTTCTGAAAGCGTTACACCACCAATATTTAATATAATTTCTAATGATTTGACACGACTCACCCCTTTCAATAATTCGTTTTGGGTTTCGGTAAAATCAAATCCTAATTCATTTGCTAAATTCTTCCACGCTAAAAAGTGGTATTTTGCAGTGTCTACAATGACACCATCTAAATCGAAAATAAAAGCTTTCTCTTTCATACTTATTCTTCTGTAGGTTGATAGGTGATCGCTTCTTTATTGGTAATTAATAAATTACTAAAACCTGCGATAATTAAACTTATTCCGGCAACAATCATTGCATTAATAGCCTCTTCGCCTAAAAGACCAGAGATATAATTAATACCACCAAGGGCCGCAATAATTTGAGGGATTACAATAAACATATTAAAGATCCCCATGATAACTCCCATTTTTTTAGGATCCACAGAACTCGACAACATGGCATAAGGCATGGATAAAATACTACCCCAAGCAAAACCGACCAAAGCAAAAGAACCTGCTAAGTATTCTGGCGAAGGCACAAAATACATAGAGATGAATCCTAGTCCTCCAATAAATAAAGAGAACATATGAACATACTTTCTATTGATACGTTTACGTGATGTGTAGAAGGTTAAAATCAATGCAAAGACCATCGAAGATAATCCATAGACTCCCATATAAGACCCAACTCTGTTGGATGCTTTTTGGAAGGCTGTATTTGCTACCATAAAGGCCTCTTCTCCTGCTGTAGTTGCTAAGTCGTAGGCACTTTCTAAAGGAGCTGGTGTATGAAAGACGTGTTCTGTTAAGGCTGGATTCGCCATAGACCACATGGTGAAAAATGCAAACCAACTAAAAAACTGAACGACACCTAATCTTTTCATCGTCGAAGGCATGGTAAAGATATTGTTTGTAATATCTTTAATAAACATGTTCTTCTTTTTCTTCTCTTCTTCAAAAGCTTTCATATCCTCTGGTGGATATTCCTTTGTAGTCATTACTGTATAAATGATACTCGCAAAAAACACCACGGCTCCAATAGCAAAAGCTAGTTTTACAGACATTGGAATGACTCCCATTGCTGCTTCGTCGCTCACTCCTAATTTAGAAATAGCCCACGGTAAGTTACTTGCGATCCAAGTACCAATTCCAATAATTAATGTTTGTACTACAAAACCATAAGAGGTTTGAGATTTAGGCAATTTATCTGCTACCAAAGCCCTAAACGGCTCCATTGAAATATTGATAGAAGCATCTAAAATCCATAACAATCCTGCAGCCATCCATAAATAAGGAGAATGCGGAACTATGAATAAAGCGATAGAACTTAAAACGGCACCAATTAAAAAGTATGGTTTTCTTCTCCCCCATCTAGGGCTCCATGTTTTATCACTCAAGTATCCAATAATTGGTTGTACTAATAATCCCGTTAAGGGTGCTGCGATCCACAACATAGGAATGGCGTCTTTTTCCGCACCTAATGTTTGAAATATCCTTGACATAAATCCACCTTGTAGAGCAAACCCAAATTGAATTCCTAAGAAACCAAAACTCATGTTCCAGATTTCCCAGAAACGTAGTTTCTGTTTTTTCATAAAAAAATATTATAAATGATTATAACCAAAAGGGAATGTCCTTTCGGGTATTTGGGGTGTGAAGTGTGAAATTCAGTAAAGATGTAAAATTTCTTTTACCCGACAAAGGTAGTAAAAAATATGAAATAACTAAAAATTTAGCTGTTTTTTGTTGATTGTCTAATTTTTAGGTTGGCAGACATTACTTCCTTTTTGTATTCATAAGCATGTTCGCTTTCTATCCTTTTAATCAGTAACTCCGCAGCTTGCTGCCCCATTAAATATCCATGCTGCTCTACCATTGAGAGCGGCGGCGAGGTGAATTTAGAAATCAATCCACTGGTAAATCCGATAATTGCTACATCATCTGGAACCACAAGTCCCTTAGACTTGGCAGCTTGTAAGGCAATGGCGGCATAAATTTCGTTTACAGCCAAGATCGCATCTGGAGGATTGTCTCCTTCAAATATTTGAGAAATTTGTGCTTCTAAATCTAAATGATCGTCTATCTTAAAAATCAACTCTTTATCTATCTCTATCCCGTGTTTGTTCAAGGATTTTAAATAGCCTTTTGTACGTAAAGCCCCTACAGACACATAGTCCATCGTGGTTAACATTGCAATTCTCTTTGCACCTGTACTGATGAAATGATTGGTGGCTTTATAGGCACCTCCAACATCATCAATGATCACTTTATCGCAATTAAGTTTCTCATTTACACGGTCAAACAACACCAAGGGAAAATCGTCGTCTATTAAAGAATTAAAATGCTTGTAATCCCTGTTCTCCTGTGTTTCTCTAGCAATGGAAATAATCAATCCATCCACGCTACCATTAGTCAACACGTTGATATTAGACACTTCTTTTTCATAAGATTCATTAGACACACATATCATGACATTATAGCCTTTTCCGTTGGCAAACTCTTCTATTCCACGAATTACTGTAGAGAAAAAATGATGTACGATTTCAGGGATAATCACCCCTATTACCGATGATTTTTGATTTCGGAGCTGTAAAGCCAAGCTATTGGGCTTGTAATTATAGTAATTGGCAAAAGCTTGAATTTTTTTACGTGTATCCTCCCCTATTTCATGACTATCCTTTAAAGCCTTTGAAACAGTAGAAATAGAAACTCCAAATTCTTTGGCTATTTTTTTAAGGGTGATACGTTGTTTCATATGGATGTGAATTAAATTAAACTTTTTTTTAAAAAACTAGAACTCGAACAAGTGCATACAAACAAAACTATCACATAAGCTCTATTTAAAACCTATCTTACATAGTGCTTTTCAAGTAATTACACAAGTCAAAATAAAAACACTCCTATAATCAACAATTTTCCGCTTGCCAAATGCAAGTTACAAATATACTGTATTTGACCAAATAAGAACCTCCTAAAACGTTTTAAACCTAGAAAGCCAACTGAAATCTCTGCGACATATTAATTCTAAAACAATGACAATAGTCATAAAAAGACCTAAATAAAAATAAATTTAATTACTTTTGCAAAAAATTACTAAAAACTACTACAACGTTGTAGCGTTAAAGTTATGAACACGCAATCGTTGTAGTGAGGTCTATATCCCTGCTCAAGTAAACATCGATAAACTTAGTTTGTACTTTCGAAAGGTGAAATGTAAAATTTAGTAAACAACAATTATCAAACAATTTATCATTAATTAATTATTAAGTATGAAAAATTTTAGAATTTTTTTAATTGCGCTACTACTAGCTCCCCTTAGCATGTTTGCACAGCAGACTATTTCGGGTACTGTATTAGAACAAGCTTCTGGCACAGGGTTACCAGGAGTGAGCATTATTATAAAAGGGACCTCCAAAGGAGCCTCTACTGATTTTGATGGAAATTACACTTTATCAGATTTAAATACAGGTGATGTATTGGTATTCACGTATATGGGTTTCCAAACTCTAAACGTAACATTTACTGGTCAAGCAACGGTTAATGTATCTTTAAAGGAAGATGCACAAGCATTGAACGAAGTTGTTGTTATTGGATACGGAACCGCACGTAAAAAGGATTTAACAGGATCTGTGAACCTTGTAAACTCAGACGATTTTAATGAAGGTGCAAATGTTTCTGCACAATCATTGATTCAAGGTAAAGTTGCAGGTGTACAAATCACCTCTGGTGGTGGAGCTCCTGGTGAAGGACAAGACATCCGTATTAGAGGGACTGGTTCTTTATCATTAAACTCTAATCCTTTAATCGTTGTAGACGGTGTGCCAATGAGCGAGTCTAACATAGGAGGATCTAGAAACGCATTAAACGCTATCAATCCTGCAGATATCGCATCGATGACCGTTTTAAAAGACGCTTCATCTACTGCTATCTTTGGATCTAGAGCTGCCAATGGAGTTATTATGATTACCACCAAGAAAGGAAAACTTAACCAGGAAATGAAGGTAAACTTTAACACCAACACTTCTATGGCTACTGTAAACGACTATGTTTCTGTATTGGATGCAAATCAGTTTACAAACTTAATAAATGCGACTAGAAATGAAGATTATATTTCTAGATTAGGCACTTCAAATACCAACTGGCAAAAACAGATTTACACCACTGCTGTTAGTAGTGATAGTAACTTAAGTATTTCTGGATCTGCTAAAAACATTCCTTACCGTATCTCTTTAGGATATACCGATACAGAAGGTGTTTTAAAAACAGATGAATTTAAAAGAACAACGGCTAAATTAAGTTTGAACCCTAAATTTTTAGACGATGCTTTAAAAATAGACTTTAATGTAAATGGTTCTTATATCGAAAATCAATTTGCAGACAGAGGCGCTATTGGACAAGCAGTAGGATATGACCCTACTCAAGCTATTTACGATGCTTCTTCTAGATATGGAGGCTATTCTTACTGGGTAGATCCTGCTTCAGATGATGCTACTTTAATGGCTTTATCTCCTGTAAACCCATTGGCTTTATTAAACTTAACAAATAACACGGCAGAAGTTAGACGCCTGATTACAAACATAAAAGCAGCTTACGAGTTGCCTTTTGTAGATGGATTAAACGCTGTAGTAAATGTTGGATATGATGTTTCTGATAGTAATGGACGTACTGCAACTAGTCATCTAATGCCTAGCTCTAACAATTCTTACAATGGGTACAAAAGCAACTATTCAAGTAATTCTGAAAATAAATTATTTGATTTTTACTTAAACTACACAAAGGATTTGGATGACGATCACTCTATAGGAGTTATGGCAGGTCATTCTTACCAAATGTTTGAACAAGAAAACAACGGAGGAAATTCTAGTTTCTTTACCGACGCTGACACTAAAACTTTAGTGAATTCGTATAAAGATAGATCTGTATTAATGTCTTACTTCGGACGTGCTAATTACAACTATAAAGACCGTTATTTAGTAACTGCTACCTTACGTGCAGATGCTTCTTCTAAATTAAATCCAGACGATCGTTGGGGTTACTTCCCTTCTGTTGCCTTGGCATGGAATGTTTCTAATGAAAATTTCTTAGCAGAATCTGACATTATCAATAGCTTAAAAGTAAGAGTTGGATATGGTGAAGTAGGAAATGTAAACGGACTTGCTAATTACCAATTCTTAACAAGATATACAGGAAGTCAAGCAGGTGCTTCTTACCAATTTGGAGACACCTTTTACCGTACCTATCGTCCTTCTCCAGTAAACACTGATTTAAAATGGGAAATAGGAAATACCTTAAATGCAGGGATTGACTATAGTTTATTCGACAACCGCGTTTCAGGTTCATTTGATGCCTATGTAAAAACCACCAAAGATTTGATTGCTTCTAGTACGGTAGATTCTTTCACCAACTTCGGTAATAAAATTAATGCAAACATTGGAGACATGAAAAATAGTGGAATTGAATTCGCTATCAATGTAATTCCAGTTCGTACGGAAGATTTAACTTGGAACATCAACTATAATATCTCTTATAACAAAAACGAAGTGACTAGAATGCCTGATGTTCAAACCGCAGGACATTTTGGAATTGGTAGTTCTATCCAAGTACATGAAGAAGGCTATGCTCCATATACATTCTTAGTATACGAACAAGTATACGATGCAAATAGAAAACCTATTGAAGGAGTATTTGTAGATAGAAATAATGATGGACAAATAAATGATGCCGATAAATACCATAGCGAAAACCCTTATGCAGATGTAATTATGGGATTGAGTACTAGTGTAGACTATAAAGGATGGGATTTAAACATTGCTACCCGTGCAAGTTTTGGAAATTATGTGTACGACAACGTTGCATCCTCTAACTCTCACTCAAACAAATCTACAGAAAAAGGAGTGTTGAGAAACTTAAATATAGATTACTACAACACTGGATTTGAATTCGTAACAGACAGAACACTTTTAAGTGACTACTATATCCAAGACGCCTCTTTCTTTAAGATTGATAACATCACTTTAGGATATACTGTATCAAAAGAATACTTTAAAAATGTTGGCTTTAGATTTTATGCATCTGCAAACAATATCTTAACCGTTACAGACTACAAAGGATTAGACCCAGAAATTAATGGTGGGATCGATAATAACTTCTACCCACGTCCAGAAACGTATATGTTAGGAGTAAATATTGACTTTTAAAACATAAATCATGACAAAATATATAAAAATAACAATACTAAGTGTAGTTAGTTCTATCCTCTTTTTAGCATGTACTAAAGACTTAGATCAAACACCTATTAATAAAGATAGTTTTACGGAACTTGAGGTGTTTAAAACAAAAACAGAAGCAAAAGGAGCTTTAGCCAAAATCTATGCTGCACTAGCATTAACAGGGCAACAAGGACCTGCAGGGGACGGAGATATACAGAATTTTGACGAAGGATTTTCACAATTCACACGTTTACAATTCACCATGCAAGAAGCAAGTACTGACCATGCCGTTTTTGGATGGGGAGATCAAGGTTTACCAGATTTTCACGCCATGAACTGGACATCAAGCAACATGTTTTCTGAAGGGATGTACTACCGTTTAGCGCAAGAAGTATCTTTTACAAACTCATTTATCACAAATGCTGAGAAATTAGCAGACGATGAAGACATTCAATTATACATTGCAGAAGCACGTTTTTTAAGAGCCTATGCTTATTATAATTTATTAGACTTATACGCAAATATACCGCTTGCTACAAAAGTACAAACGACGCTTCCTGAAGCAAGTAACCGTACAGAAGTATTTAACTTTGTAGAAAGCGAATTAATTGCGATCGAATCATTATTAGCTACAAGTAAATCAAATGAATATGGACGTGTAGACGAAACTGCCGCACATGCTTTATTGTCTAGATTGTACTTAAACGCAGAAGTATATACAGGAACTGCTAGATATGATGACTGTATTACCTACGCAAGTAAAGTAATTAATTCAGCATATATTATCAATACAAACGATGGAAACAATAGCGGATCCGCTTATGATGAGTTGTTTTTAGCTGATAACAATACCAATGGAGCGCAAAACGAATTTATCTACGCAATGAACTTCGATGGAAACCATTCTCAAACTTGGGGTGGATCTACATTTTTAGTACACGCTTCTGTAGGTGGAAAAATAATGAACCCTAGCGACTTCGGAATTGACGGAGGATGGGCAGGACTTAGAACCACAAAAGCATTGGTCTCTAAATTTACAGCTACTGATAATGACACAGACGGAAACCCTATTAAATGGGCAGACAAAAGAGCCATGTTCCACGTAGAAGGACAAAATATAGACATTACAGACATCGGTACTTTTGAAGATGGTTACGCAGTAACTAAATTCAAGAATATTGACATCAACGGAAATCCTGGAGTAGATCCTGCCAAACAAATGGTAGATACCGATATCCCTGTAATTCGTGTTGCAGAAATATATTTAAACTACGCAGAAGCCGTTGCTCGTGGTGGTGCAGGTGGATCTGAAGCGGAAGCTGTAGGATTGATCAACCAATTAAGAGAAAGAGCTTTTGGAAATGCAAATGGAAACATTGACGCAGACGAATTAACCTTAGACTTTATCCTAGACGAACGTTCTAGAGAATTGTATTGGGAAGGATTTAGAAGAACCGACTTAGTACGTTACGGTCAGTTTACTACTGCCGATTACTTATGGCCTTTTAAAGGAAATGCAATTAATGGAACTTCTGTAGGAAACCACAGAAACGTATTCCCAATCCCTGCTAATGTACTTTTGGTAAATCCAAACCTTACACAAAACTCAGGTTACTAATTTTAAATGCAATCAACAATGAAAAATTTTATATATAAAACCCTCCTCTTATTGGCCGTAGTTCTTGTATTTGGAGCTTGTTCAGAAGATGAAAACTTAACTATAATAGACCCTTCTGCCACAATAGAGTTAGTCGCTTCAAAAACGAGCGTTGAATTATCAAAAGATTTGATAGGACAAAATGCACTAACACTTTCATGGACAGCACCTGATTATAACTTTTCAAGCGAAAACCCAACGTACGAAGTGTATTTTGCTACTTCAGAAACGGAAGCTACCATAGCAACTACAACCAATCTGTTTACTAAAACGTATACAGTTGAAGAACTTAATGAAGTTTTATTAGACGCAGCATTCGAAGCAGAAGTTGAAATTGACTTAATTATTACAATCGTTTCTAATGTTGGTGCTTTAAAAACTACCTCTGAAGAACTTATAATTACTGTAACACCTTACAGTGCAGAAGTTTATTATCCTGAATTATATCTTGTAGGAGATGCAACTGCTGCAGGTTGGAATAAAGACAATAATGACTACAGAATGTTTAAAGATGCAGAACAAGGAGGTTTATACCACTATACTGGATACTTTAAGGCGGGAAGCATTAAAATAAGAGAGCAAAAAAACGAATGGCAACCACAATGGGGAATTGGTGCTACTGCTGGTGAACTAGCAGGAAATCCAACAACTCAATCTGGAGACCCAGAAGCTATTCCTGTTGAAAACGCAGGGTATTATACTTTTACAGTAAACGTTGTAGATTTAACCTATACGTTAGAAACTTATGATGCTACCGGAGCAACGGAATATGAAACCATCGGTACGATCGGTTCAGGAACTGTAAACGGATGGGATGCTGACATAGATTTCACAAAATCAACTTTTGATCCACATATATGGTATATGAATATTGATTTAACCGAAGGTGGTGAATTTAAATTCAGAGAAAATAACGACTGGGCAACTGCCTGGGGAGGAAACCAAGATCCTGCCTTAGAAAACTATGGAGTGGCAACAAGTAATGGCGGTGTAAATTTCACTGTTCCAGAAACTGGAAACTACAGTATTGTCTTTAATACTTTAACTTTTAGATACTCTTACGTTTTAAACGATTAAGTATTCACAAAAATAAAAAAGGCTGTTCTATTTAGAACAGCCTTTTTATTTTTCAGAAACTTCGAAAAACAATCCATTTAGACTTTTAAACTACACATCATGACAAAAACACTACTCAAATTACTTCTATTTCTCCCTGTATTTGTTTTTTCACAAGTTACAACTACCCCTACTGTACCTACAGCCAACAATAAAATAACCATTACTTTTGACGCCACAGGAACAGGCTTAGAAGACTATACTGGAAATATTTACGCCCATACAGGAATTACTATAGATAATACTACATGGGAAAACGTAATTGGAGAATGGGGCAATAATAACAAGCAACCTCAACTTAAAAGAAGTACCACAAACCCTAATAGCTATACCTTAGAAATTACACCAAATGTGTATGGTTTTTACGGAGCATCGACCACAGCAAACATTACAGCAATGAGTTTTGTATTTCGCTCTGCTGATGGAAACACAAAAAATGGCCCCAATTTATTTATTCCTTTGTATGAAGAAGGTTTGAATGTAGTTTTTACACAGCCATCACCCAATAGTGTCTCTAACTTGAATGATCTCGTTACGATAACTGCAGAAGCATCTTTAGCTTCAAATTTAGAGTTATTCATAGATGGAAATTCAATTTTAACAGTTACAAACAACACCTTTCTAACGACCACCCATCACTTTACAAAAACAGGGAATCACAGCTTAAAAATCATAGCGACTAGCAAGGGTGAAACCAAGCAAGTAACTACGACTGTTTTTATCAAATCACCTACTTTAAACCTTCCAAAACCAACAGGGATCACTTACGGAACCACTGTCAATTCTGATAATTCTGTTTCATTTCTTCTAAAAGCACCTGAGAAGGAAACCGTTTTTTTAATCGGTGATTTTAACCAATGGGAACTAGGCGCTTCTTATCAACTTGCAAAAGACGGGGATGATTTTTGGATCACCCTTCCTGCTTTAGACCCAAACATAGAATACGCCTACCAATATTTAATTGATTACGATATTAAAGTTTGTGACCCCTACTCCGAAAAGATATTAGACCCTTGGACAGATCAATATATAAAAGAAGGAAACTACCCGGATTTAAAAGAATATCCTTTTAATTTAACAGAAGGATATGTGTCTACGTTTAAAATGAACGAAACACCTTATACATGGGAAGTGCTTGACTTTAAAAAACCTGCAGCAGACAATTTAGTTGTTTACGAACTACACCTTCGTGATTTTACCAAATCTGATTCGTTTAGAGAAGCAATCACCAAACTTGATTATTTAGAAAAACTAGGCATTAACGCCATCGAATTAATGCCCATCAATGAGTTTGAAGGAGCAGAAAGTTGGGGATACAACCCTGCCCTATATATGGCTTTGGACAAAGCCTACGGAACCACAAACGATTTCAAAAAATTCGTAGATGCCTGTCACAAACGTGGGATTGCAGTACTTGCCGACGTTGTGTTTAATCACTCGTTCAACCTATCACCGATGTCACAAATGTATTGGGATGCTAGTAAGAACAAACCTGCAGCAAACAATCCATGGTATAATGTAGACCATAATTTAGTTGATAATACATCCGCACATTGGGGATCAGATTTTAACCATGAATCACCACATACCGTTGCATTTTTTAAAGATGTCCTTTCCTATTGGATGACAGAATACAAGGTAGATGGATTCCGTTTTGATTTTACAAAAGGAATGTCTAACACTAAATATTATGGTAGCGATAACTGGGCAAGTGACTATGATCAATCTCGTATTGATATCTTAAAAAACTATGCCGATTATGTATGGGCTCAAAACCCAGACAATAAAGCCTATGTTGTTTTTGAACATTTAGCAGACAATTCTGAAGAAAAAATATTGGCCAATCACGGCATTATGTTGTGGGGAAATATGAATCATAACTTCAATCAAAATACCAAAGGAACAAACAAGGATACAGACATCTCTTGGATATCTTACAAAAAAAGAGGCTGGAACAACCCAACCTTGGTAGGTTATATGGAAAGTCATGATGAAGAACGTATCATGTACAACAATCTTCAACACGGAAACAATGCTGGTGACTACAATGTAAAAAATGTAACCACTGCCCTCTCTCGTATGGAAACTGCAGGAGCTATTTTATTTGGAATTCCAGGTCCTAAAATGATCTGGCAATTTGGTGAACTTGGATATGATAAAAGTATCGACGAAAATGGTCGTGTAGGTCGTAAACCTGTATTATGGGAATATGAAAATGACAATGCTCGTAAACAAGTGTACAATACCTGGGCTACGTTTATAAAATTTAAACAAACGATCCCTGCATTTAACAGTACTGATTTTAATTTAAATCTAGCTGGACTCACCAAAAGCATTGTATTAAAACATACCGATGGCGATGTTGTAATTGTTGGTAATTTTGATCTTGTAGAAAAAAGCTTCCCTGTTCCTTTTTCCAAAACTGGAACTTGGTATGAATATTTTACAGGCGAAGAAAAAGAGATCGCTACAAACACCACACAAAACATCACGCTAAAACCTGGAGAATACAAATTGTACTCCACCGTAAAATTAGAAGACCCTAGAGGAGAAACTTCCAATGATGACAGTGATGGAGATGGAATTTCTGATGCGATAGACCAATGTCCTAACACCTATCCTGGCGCCACTGTAAACGAACGTGGTTGCCCTATTTTTGACATGCCGGCCGACAACTTCACCGTGTTAGTTCTAGGAGAGACATGTCCAGATCAAGCAAACGGAAAGCTAGAAATCACTAGTGAATTAACGTATGATTTCACCACTTATATAGATGAAACTCCTTACAGTTTCACCAATAATTTAATGGTAGAAAATTTAGCGCCTGGAACCTACGAATTCTGTATTAACATTCAACAATATGGTTATGAACAGTGTTTTGAGGTAATCGTTGCTGCAGGATCTAACTTATTAGGAAAAGCAAGCACCTCCAAGAAACTGAGTACTACAACTATTAAACTAGAAAGTGGAACGGCTCCTTATTTTGTAAGAGTAAATGGTAAAGACCTATTTGAAACACATGAAACTACTTTCGATATTCCCGTAAGACATGGCGATCTTATAGAAGTAAGTTCCAACAAATTATGCGAAGGAACATTGATACAAAAAATATCGATTTTCAACAATCTAACGGCTTATCCAAACCCTACAGAAAACAGGATAGTAATTGTAGTTCCAGACACAAAGCAGACCTCTGTATTAGTTGCACTTTACAACAGTCAAATGCAATTAATGTATCACAAACAAGTGCCAGTAACTCAGCAAAAAATCACGCTTAATTTAGAAGGTTTCCAAAAGGGATTGTACTTCGCAAAATTAAACTTGGAAGTGCCTGAAACAGTTAAAATAATAAAAAAATAAATCATGAAAAAACACATCATACTCACTGTTTTATGTCTTGGACTCTTCGTTTCATGTGGAGGATCTTCAGGAGGAACCGACACCCCTACTCCAGACCCAACACCTAATACAAATCCAACAACACCTATTGCAGTATACCCTGCTAACAACGACTTATGTATTAATAATAGCATTGCTTTTAATTGGAATGCAGCTACGGATGCAGAAAATGACCTTGTAAAATACAGCATACAAATAGCCACAGACAATGGATTTGTAAATATTGCACATACTTTTTCTAACATCACACAAACCACAAAAACCATCAGTCTATCAAAGGGAACTGCCTATTACTGGCGTGTCAAAGCAACGGACAATAATCAAGGAGAAAGCAGCTATTCTAGTACCCATCAATTTTATACAGAAGGAGAACCAGAAAGTAACAATGCTCCTTTTGTCCCTGTACTAATTGCCCCTACGAAAAATGCAGTTGTAAGCACTACTTCTGTAAATTTACAATGGTCTTGTAATGATGTGGATAATGACACCTTAACATATACTGTCTACTTTGGAACTACAAATCCACCAATAGCCGTTAAACAAGATTATTCCTCTGAAACGTATAACGTTTCCTTAAAAAGCAGTACTAGCTATTATTGGAAAATTGATGCAACAGATTCTAAGGGAGCCATCACAAAAGGACAACTATGGAAGTTTAAAACAGATTAACAATAACACTAATTCATAAAAAAAACCTTCATTTAACGATGAAGGTTTTTTTATAAGTAATAAGCTATAAGTAGCCCACTATACTGTACATTAAAGTAAATTTCAGTTCTCAATCAAATTAATTTTCAAGATTTCTATTTGTCCTGTGTCTGTTGTCTTGTGTCCTTTGTCAAAAAAACTACCCTCTCAAAACACTTCTAGAAATTACAATTTTCTGAATTTCCGAAGTTCCTTCATAAATCTGCGTAATTTTTGCATCACGCATATGCCTTTCAACATGATAATCTTTTACAAAACCGTTCCCTCCGTGAATTTGAACAGCTTCCACAGTCACATTCATAGCCATATCAGCAGCATATAATTTTGCCATAGCTCCAGACAAATCATAGTTTTTATGTTGGTCTTTATCCCAAGCAGCTTTCATACATAAGTGACGCGCCGCTTCGATTTGAGTGGCCATATCTGCCAATTTAAATGCGATGGCTTGATGCTCACAAATAGGTTTCCCAAACGATTTACGTTCTTTAGAATATTTTAAAGCTATTTCATACGCTCCAGAAGCAATTCCCAAGGCTTGAGCAGCAATTCCAATACGTCCACCTGCCAAGGTTTTCATAGCGAATTTAAATCCAAAACCGTCTTCCCCTATTCTATTTTCCTTCGGCACTTTAACATCAGTAAATAATAAGGAATGCGTATCAGAACCACGGATTCCCAATTTATTTTCTTTCGGACCAATGACAAAACCTTTCGCTCCTTTTTCTATAATCAAGGCGTTAATTCCTTTGTGTCCTTTATCTCTATCGGTTTGTGCAATTACGATGTATACGCTTGCAGTACTCCCATTAGTAATCCAGTTTTTAGTACCATTTACTAGATAATGATCCCCCATATCTATGGCCGTAGTTTGTTGTGACGTTGCATCACTCCCCGCTTCCGGTTCACTTAAACAAAAAGCACCAATAATTTCTCCTGTGGCTAATTTCGTCAAGTATTTTTGCTTTTGATCTTCGGTTCCAAAGGTTTCCAATCCCCAACAAACTAAAGAGTTATTTACGGACATTACAACGGAAGCAGAAGCATCTATTTTAGATATTTCCTCCATGGCCAACACGTAAGAAACAGCATCCATACCGCCCCCTCCATATTTTGGATCTACCATCATCCCTAAAAAACCTAAGGCGCCCATTTTCTTAATTTGTTCCGTAGGAAACTCTTGTTTTTCATCACGATCTATGACGCCTTCAAGTAATTCGTTTTGTGCGAAATCTCGGGCAGCATCTCTAATCATGATTTGCTCTTCTGTTAAGCTAAAATCCATATAATAAGTATTTTTTTGAGTGTGTTAATTATATCCAAATATACCTTTTTTTTTTACGATTATTTTATTGATTTTTCAACAAAAAACACATTCACGTATAAATTACGAAGTAAAAAACCAAACGGCATGTGTAATAACGCAACATATACGGTTACAGACACGAATATCACGGAGACAAAATAAGCACTAAAAAAAAGTAAAAAAGCAACAAATATCTTATATTCTTAAGTAAACCTAACAATGATCAATAAAAAATCCAATAAATCTAAATAGCTCATTTACAGATTCTTATTATTTGTTATAACAACTAATTTACAATAATATCAATAAACGCTCAGTTGTTTGTATATTTGATAACATTTTATGCATTCATTTCAGTTATAATACACAAAAACCTATCATGAAAGAATTATTAAATAAGTACGAAAATAAAAGTCCAGAAATCGTTTTTCATTGGAAAGACCCAGAAACAGAAGCTGAAGGCTGGACAGTTATCAACTCATTACGAGGAGGTGCTGCAGGAGGTGGAACACGAATGAGAAAAGGATTGGACAAAAACGAGGTGCTTTCGTTAGCAAAAACGATGGAAGTAAAATTCACGGTATCTGGTCCAAATATTGGGGGAGCAAAATCAGGAATTAATTTTGACCCGAACGACCCAAGAAAAGGAGCTGTATTAAAAAGATGGTACAAAGCAGTCGCTCCATTGTTAAAGCATTATTACGGTACTGGAGGAGATTTAAACGTCGATGAGATTCACGATGTCATTCCTTTAACTGAAGATTGTGGTATTTGGCATCCACAAGAAGGTGTTTTTAATGGACATTTTAAACCTACCGAAGCAGAAAAAATAAACCGCATTGGGCAATTGCGTCATGGGGTTATAAAAGTGATAGAGGACAGTACTTATTCTCCAGACATTTCACGAAAATATACCGTTGCTGATATGCTCACAGGATATGGCGTTGCAGAAGCTGTAAAACACTATTACAACATATACGGAGGAACGATTCAAGGAAAGAAAGCCATCGTACAAGGATTTGGAAACGTAGGTTCAGCTGCAGCTTATTACCTCACCCAATTAGGAGCTAAAGTGGTTGGAATTATAGACCGAGATGGAGGCTTAATTAAGGAAGATGGATTTAGCATGGAAGAAATTCGTGCATTATTTCTAAATAAAGATGGGAACAAATTACGTGCAGACGCCATGATTCCTTTTAAAGAAATCAACAGTAAAATATGGAGTTTACCGGTGGAGATTTTTGTTCCAGCCGCTGCCTCTAGATTGGTCACTAAAGAACAAGTACAGCAAATGATTGACTCTGGATTGGAAGTTGTATCTCCAGGAGCCAATGTACCATTTGCAGATAAAGAAATATTTTTCGGTCCTATTATGGAACATACCGACAATCAGGTAAGTTTACTCCCCGATTTTATCTCCAATTGTGGGATAGCTCGTGTATTTGCATACCTTATGGAATCGAGAATCCCATTGCCTATGAAAGACGAAGCAATATTTAATGACACTTCTAATACTATTAGGAAGGCATTGACAAAAACTTTCAACAAAAAATCAAGTAAGACAGAAATTTGTAAAACCGCGTTTGAAATCGCATTAAATCAATTAGTTTAAAATAAACCATGGAATCATTAATCATTTTAATATTCGTACTCGGATATTTAGCAATTACATTAGAACACAATTTAAAACTAGACAAATTAATACCAGCACTGGCCATGATGTCCATACTCTGGGCATTGGTTGCATTAGGTCTAGACGCTTTCCCTCACTGGTTCGACTCTGGTGCGCATCAACTTGTAGAAGGCTTCTCAGAATTTAGTTCTGGTGAAAAACACCACCTTTTAGAAGAAACATTATTACATCACCTCGGAAAAACAGCCGAAATTTTATTCTTCTTATTAGGAGCAATGACGATTGTAGAAATGATTGATTATTTTGATGGATTTGCCACTTTTAAAGGATATATCAGAACCAAAAGCAAGAAAAAACTTTTGTGGATTTTCGCAATATTGGCATTTATATTATCAGCAATCATTGATAATTTAACAGCAACGATTGTCTTAATTACAATTTTACAAAAAATCGTAAAAGACAAAACTACGCGCTTGTATTTTGCAGGTCTGATCATTATCGCTGCCAATGCTGGTGGTGCTTGGTCTCCTATTGGTGATGTTACCACTACCATGTTATGGATTGGAAATAAAGTAACTACTGTTAAATTAATTCAGTATTTAATTATCCCTTCCTTATTATGTATGGCAGTTCCTACATTTATCGCATCGTATTTAAAACCTTTTCAAGGAAACATAGAAGCCGATTTAACAGATACAGGCTCTAAAAACATACATGGAGCAACAATGTTATATTTAGGATTGGGAGCTATTTTGTTTGTACCTATTTTTAAAACAGTAACACATTTACCGCCATATGTAGGAATGATGTTGTCATTATCGCTGGTAGGAGTTTTTGCAGAAATGTACAGTCGCTCTAAATTTAGTATATCACATGCAATAGACCATGATGGAGATGATTCAAAAGGACATCACAGCCCTGTTCATAGTTCATTATCTAAAATAGAAATGCCGAGTGTACTCTTCTTTTTTGGAATTTTAATGGCCGTTGCTGCCTTAGAATCTTTAGGAATATTATTTTTAGGAGCCGCGTCTTTACAAGAAGTAATTCCAAACACAGACATTGTAGTAATGCTATTAGGAGTAGGATCTGCAGTGGTAGATAACGTGCCATTAGTAGCGGCTAGTTTAGGAATGTTCTCAGAAGGATTGGATGATCCTCTATGGCATTTTGTTGCTTTTGCCGCAGGTACTGGAGGTTCCATGCTAATTATAGGATCTGCCGCCGGAGTCGTTGCAATGGGGATGGAAAAAATAGATTTTTTCTGGTATTTCAAAAAAATATCATGGTTGGCCGCCATTGGTTTTATCGTTGGTTCTATCGCCTTTATAGGGATGAGAGCTATCATATAATTCCTTTTTAAAATCATTTAAAAAACCTGCACTTCGCATTAAGAAGTGCAGGTTTTTTTTGGCAACATAGCTCCTTTAAAAATATAAACACCTTTATAACGTAAAACCTCCTATTTTACTTGCACTAGTATAACAATTTAAATATTTTTGCTAAAAACGCAACTCTAGAATTAGAGACTGGTTTTAAACAATTTTAAACACCAAATTACGTTTAATTTAAGAATCATAAAAAAACATCTATGTCATTAGCTATTCAAGAGCTTACAGAAGAAGTAATCTCAGAAGAAAAAACATTATCAATCTATAATTTAATCATGGACGGAGGTCTGGGAGGTCAAATTATTATTGCCATATTAGTGTTCTTATTAGCCGTTAGCTTATATATTTACTTTGAGCGATTTTTCGCAATTAAAGCAGCGACAAAAACAGACAAGAATTTTATGAACCAAATTAAGGACCATATCACCGACGGAAAACTTGATGCTGCTAAAAACTTGTGTGCTCAGGTAGATTCGCCCGTAGCTAGGTTGATAGAAAAAGGAGTTTCTAGAATAGGAAAACCTCTGGAAGACATTAATAAAGCTATTGAAAATGCAGGTAGATTAGAAATTTATAAATTAGAAAAAAACGTTTCTGTACTCGCTACTATCGCTGGAGCGGCTCCGATGCTTGGTTTTTTAGGTACTGTAATTGGAATGATTGTTGCGATTCATGAAATTGCCAACGCAGGAGGTTCTATAGACATTAAATTACTTTCCGACGGGTTATACACCGCAATGACCACAACCGTTGCCGGATTAATTGTTGGAATTATTTCTTATATCACTTACAATCACTTGGTCGTAAGAACCAACAAAGTAGTGTATGAAATGGAAGCCAAATCAGTTGAATTTTTAGATTTATTAAACGAACCTATTTAAGATGGATATTAGAGGAAGAAATAAAATAGACCCTAGTTTTAACATGTCCTCCATGACGGACATTGTTTTTTTATTGCTAATTTTCTTTATGATTACTTCTACCCTAGTCACCACCAATGCTTTGGATATTTTATTACCAAAAGCAAGTGGGAAAACGGAGAACAAAAAATCAGTAGCAGTTAGTATCACTAAAAAACTAGTGTATTATATAGATCAGAAAAAGACATCAGAAAAGAACTTAGAAAGGCAACTGATAAGCAAATTGAAAACATACGACAATCCTACCATTATATTACGTGCTGAGGAAGGAGTACCTATAGAAAAAGCGGTACGTATTATGGATATTGCCAACCGACACAAATACAAAGTAATTTTAGCCGTTAGACCACAATAACTATGTCTATAATAGATACATCACATAAACGAAAATCAATCATACTCACAAGCATTATTATGAGTCTGATGTTTTTCTGTATTTTCTTTTTTGGATTAAGATATTTAGATCCTCCCACCGAATATGGGATTGCCATTAACTTTGGTACATCAGACGTAGGCATGGGAAACATACAACCTAAGGAAGCCTTAAAAGCAAGTACTCCAGAAGTTACAGAAACAACGGAAGAAGTGATTCCTCAAGAGGAAACTGCGGTAGAAGAAACGGTGACCGAAAAAGTAGAAGAAGTCATCGAAAACACTGAAGATGTTGCTACTCAGAACAACGAAGAAGCCATTGCCATTAAAAAGCAGGAAGAAGCTAAACTAGCAAAACAAAAAGCCATTGCTGAAAAAAAACGGATAGCGAAAGCCAAAGCGGACGCCATTAAAAAGAAGCAGCAAGAAGAAGCTGAAAAAAGAAAAAAATTAGACGCCCTAATGGGTGGATTTAATAATGGAACTGGTACAGCCACTGGAGGAGAAGGTGATGACAACACCCCTGGTGACAAAGGAAAAATAACAGGCGATATTAACGCCAAAGGCTATACAGGAAATGGAGGAGGAAACGGAACAGGAAACTACAACCTAGGAAGTAGGAAGCCTTTAAACAGACCCAAACCACAATACCTCTGTGAGGAAGAAGGCTTGGTAATTGTTCGTATAGAAGTAAATAACACAGGAAAAGTAATCAGAGCCACCGCAGGAGTAAAAGGCTCTACAAACACCGCAAATTGCCTGTTATCTCAAGCAAAAAAAGCAGCCTTACAAACCAAATGGCAAGCAGATCCAAAAGCCCCAATTAAACAAATAGGAACCATCAAATATAGATTTTCCTTATCTCAATAAAAAAATGACATACACCCAAACCATACAATGGATGTTTACACAACTTCCCATGTATCAACGTCAAGGAAAAACAGCCTTTAAAAAAGACTTAACCAATATACTTGCCATTTCTGAGCATTTAAATAATCCAGAAAAGAACTTTAAAAGCATTCATGTAGCAGGCACCAACGGTAAAGGGTCTACCAGCCACATGATCGCCTCTATATTACAAGAGGCCGGTTATAAAGTAGGTTTATACACCTCTCCACATTTAAAAGATTTTAGAGAACGTATTAAAATAAATGGACAAGAGATTTCTGAAGAATTCGTGGTTAATTTTATTGATAACAACGAAACCTTTTTAAAAAATCAAAAATTATCCTTTTTTGAAATGACCGTTGGCTTAGCCTTTGATTATTTCTCTCACGAAAAAGTAGATTATGCCATCATAGAGGTTGGTTTGGGAGGACGCTTGGATTCTACCAACATCATACAACCAGAACTGGCAGTAATTACAAACATAGGATTGGACCATACCCAATTTTTAGGGACTACCCTACCCGAGATTGCCGCAGAAAAAGGAGGGATTATAAAAAAAGGCATCCCTACTATTATAGGAGAATACCAAGAAGACACCTTCGCTGTATTTGAAAACCTCGCATTTGAATTAGACAGTCCTTTATTTTTAGCCGAAATATTGGTAGAAGACTCCTACGAATGTGATTTAAAAGGAAATTACCAACAGCATAATATAAAAACAGCTGTTGCAGCCATAGAAGTACTGAATGACGATTTAAAAACAATTAGCCAAGAACATATTAAAAACGGTCTTTTAAACGTGGTTAAAAACACGCAATTATTAGGGAGGTGGCAGCAAGTACAGCTAAATCCAAGGGTACTTTGTGATACTGGACATAATAAAGAAGGACTCTTATATGTATTGGAGCAATTAAAAGAAGAGACCTATGATAGCCTTCATTTTGTTTTCGGAGTCGTAAATGACAAAGATTTAAGTACCATTTTAGACCTATTTCCTAAAAAAGCCACTTATTATTTTTGCAAACCAGACATTCCACGAGGATTAGAGGCCGAATTATTAAAAAGCAGTTGTGAAGCATATGGACTCGAAGGAAACACGTATTCATCAGTAGATGACGCATATAAAACCGCTATAAAATCTGCAAAAGATACAGACCTTGTATTTGTAGGAGGAAGTACCTTTATTGTTGCAGAAATTTTATAAAATTTCTATTAAAAATGGTTGTATGATTTAAAAAACATCTTATATTTGCAACCGCTTAGGGCAATTAGCTCAGTTGGTTCAGAGCACCTCGTTTACACCGAGGGGGTCAGGGGTTCGAATCCCTTATTGCCCACTA
>NVRM01000124.1 GCA_002400885.1 Flavobacteriaceae bacterium | reverse complement strand
TAAAAAGAGAAGAAAGAGGAGAATTGAGTAAAAAGAGGTGTTTATGTAGGTTTACAAGAACATAAAAGTTCTAAAAAATCATGGTTTAAGACGGTTTTTCAGGATGAATCATTAACAATGAGGGGTTTGTAAAAACAAGAAAGCCGTTAAAAAACAGTGTAATGTGTTTTTTAACGGCTTTAATAAGGGGGTGGTTTTATTAAGAAATTAATTTAGCGCGTTTAAGGAGTGCTTTATTGTCTGGTTTCTTTCCTCTAAAAGCGGTGTATAATTCCATAGGTTTTATAGTACCTCCTTTCGATAGGACGTTGTCTTTAAATAAAGTCGCTGTTTCCTTGTTGAAAATTCCAGTTTCTTTAAAAAAGGCAAAAGCATCTGCATCCAATACTTCTGCCCATTTATAAGAGTAGTAACCTGCGGAATAGCCACCTTGGAATATATGTGAAAATGCGGTGCTCATACAATTGCTTGCGACATCGGAAAAAAGTTGCGTGTCTTTAAAAGCATTCATTTCAAAAGTTTTTACATCTTTAATCGCAGACGGATCTTTTCCGTGCCATTCCATGTCTAACATTCCAAAACTTAATTGACGCATGGTTTGTAGTCCTTCCATAAAAGAGCCTAGTTCTTTAATCTTTTCGATATAATCCATGGGTAGAGGACTGTTGTCTTTATAATGTTTTGCAAATAAGGTCAAGGCCTCTTTTTCAAAACACCAATTTTCCATTACTTGGCTTGGAAGCTCTACAAAATCCCATTGTACGGAAGTTCCTGACAAACTAGGGTAGGTGGTATTTGCTAACATTCCGTGTAATGCATGGCCAAATTCATGAAAAAGTGTAGTGACTTCATTAAAGGTTAATAGCGCAGGAGTGCTTTCTGTAGGCGGGCTAAAATTACACACAATGGATACATGTGGACGACTATTGACTCCTTTATATATATACTGATCTTTATAGGAGGTCATCCAAGCGCCGTTTCTTTTTCCTTTTCTAGGGAAAAAGTCTGTGTAGAACAGGGCTATTTCATGATGATTGCTATCCGTTACTTTGTATGTTTTTACATCTTTATGATAGGTGTCTACATCAGACACTTCTTCAAAATTAAGTCCATACAGTTTTTGAGCAATTTCAAAGGCACCTGCGACCACATTGTCCAATTGAAAATAAGGTTTCAATGCTTCGTCGTCTAAATTGAAAAGGTCCTTTTTTAGCTTTTCAGCATAATAGGCACTGTCCCATTTTTCTAATGTTTCTATGCCGTCTTTACGTGCGAAATCTTGTAATTCTTTAAATTGCTTTAAGGCCGTAGGTTTTGCTTTTTCAAGCAGGTCATTCAAAAAGAATAAGACCTTTTCGGGGGTTTCGGACATGCGTTCTTCTAGTACAAAATCTGCATGCGTATGGTAACCTAATAATACAGCGCGCTTATGACGTAGATTTACAATTTCTAAGACAATAGCTTCATTGTTGAATTCGTTTTTTTGAAATCCTTTTGTGCCTGCGGCGATAGCGATTTCTTTTCTAAGTGCTCTGTCTTTTGCATACGTAACTACAGGGATATAGCTTGGGTAGTCTAATGTGAAGATCCATCCATCCGTATTTTTATCTTTTGCTAGAGATCTAGCTGTCTCAATAGCAGTATCTGGAATGCCCTCTAGTTTTTCTTTTTCGGTAATAACTAGTTGGTAGTTATTTGTTTCTGCCAAAACGTTTTCTCCAAATTTTAGAGAAGCTTTTGAGAGTTCGGTGTCTATTTTTCGAAGTGTTACTTTGTCGTCCTCGTTTAAGTTAGCTCCGTTTCTTGTGAAGCCGTGATATTTCTTTTCCAAGACCATTAACTGCTCCGCTGTTAAGTTTAACTGGTCCTTTTGAAGGTATATGGCTTTTATTTTTTTAAATAAGTCAAGATTTAATCTTACATCGTTCGAAAACTCTGTGAGCATAGGAGAAACTTCTTGTGCTATTTGTTGAATCTTATCAGTTGTTTCTGCCGAATTTAAATTGAAAAAGATGCTAGAAATTCTATCCAACGTTTCTCCAGAAAACTCCATGGCATCAATAATGTTCTCATAAGTAGGGAGTTCTGGATTAGCAACGATCGTATCAATGGATGCTTTTGCAAGTGCAATCGCTTTTACGAAAGCGGGTTTGAAGTGTTCGCTTTTTATCTTAGAAAACGGGGCCGAAGTAAAAGGCGTGTCAAAAGTTTGTAACAATGGATTATTCATAGTAATTGTTGCTAAAGTTATTTTACCACAAATATATCTTTATCTGTGCTATAAATACAATAGACTTCTGAAAAACTCAATTTCCGGAAGTCTATTGTTAGATTGTTAGAAAAGGGGACTTAGTAAAATTTTAAGCACCTAAATCCTGTAGATTAGGGGGTAAAATGGTTAAAGTTGCCTTTCTATATAATTTATCATAGGTTCGGTCGTTTTAAAGAACAGAAACAATGACGTATGGATGCAATTATAAATACCATAGAAAGTGATTATCACTTGCATATGGTGGTAAATAAAAAAGCGATGAAGACAATAGAAAAGCATATAAATGTGAATACGCTCGTGCCCGATTTTACATTTTTAAACCATAAAGGTGAAAAAATAGCTGTGGCATCGACTTCTTTATTTTAATGATTTATTGATTGAGAGCTTCAGCTGCCTTGATCACTTTTTCTTTTAAACCTTCTTTAAAAGCAATCATATCTTGCTGAATTTTTGGGTTTGAACTCCCTAGTATTTGTACTGCTAAAATACCGGCATTTTGTGCGCCGTCCAGTGCTACAGTAGCTACAGGTACGCCTCCTGGCATTTGTAAAATAGAAAGTATAGAATCCCATCCATCTATGGAGTTTCTAGATTTTATAGGAACCCCTATAATAGGTAAAGGGCTCATGGCAGCAACCATTCCTGGTAAATGTGCCGCTCCTCCAGCACCTGCGATGATTACATTTACGCCTCTTTTGTGTGCGTTTTTTGCGTAATCTACTAGTTTTTCGGGAGTTCTGTGTGCAGAAACAATATCTACTTCTACATCAATAGAAAATTCTTTTAAAATATCAATTGCCTGTTGCATTATTGGAAGGTCTGAAATACTTCCCATGATTACGCCTACTTTCATCTGTCTTATTTTTGTGTTGTTATTTGCTGATAACTCGGATAGTGTTTTTTACTTTTTCTGCAATTTCACGAGCCTTATTTATGTCTTTATTTACAATCGTTACATGGCCCATCTTTCGGAAGGGGCGGGTTTGTTTTTTACCGTAAATGTGAGGGGTGACTCCTGGCATGGCTAAAATAGCGTTCATGTTTTCATACACCACATCGCCGGAATAATTTTCGGCACCTACCAAATTCACCATGATTCCAGCCACTTTACTTTCGGTACATCCTAGGGGTAAGTTTAGGATGGTTCGAACATGCTGTTCAAACTGATTGGTGTTGGATGCTTCAATGCTGTAATGTCCGCTGTTATGTGTTCTTGGAGCGACTTCGTTTACAATAATTTCATCCGCTTCCGTCTGAAACATTTCTACAGCTAATAGGCCTATATGCTCAAAGGATGCGGCTACTTTTAAGGCGATTTCCGTTGCTTTTTTAGCGACTGAATCAGCTATTCTGGCAGGGCAAATCACGTATTCTACCTGATTGGCTTCTGGGTGGAATTCCATTTCTACGACCGGATATGTTTTGATCTCACCATCGATGTTTCTGGCAACGATTACTGCCAATTCATTTTTAAAAGGAATCAGTTGTTCGGTGATGCATTCCGTATCTGGAAGCCCTAGAAGATCTTCTGAGTTACGTACAACTTTTACGCCCGTTCCATCATAACCAAATTGGGCTACTTTCCATACAAAAGGGAAGGATAAACCCGCGTTCTTTAAGTCGGCTACATTGGAAAAACGTTGGTAGGGAGCTGTTGGGATATCATGTTGAATATAAAAATCTTTCTGAATACCTTTGTGTTGAATGATTTCCAAAACATGAGGTTGTGGAAAAATCTTTAATCCTTCTTTTTCTAACTGTTTTAAGGCATCGATATTTACTAGTTCGATCTCGATGGTTAATAAGTCTACCTTTTTCCCGAAATTGTATACATCGTCATAATTCATTAAATCACCTAAGTGAAATTCGTCGCAAATATTGGCACAAGGAGCCTCTGGAGATTGTTCTAAAATACAAGTGTAAATGTCAAATTTTCGGGTTTCTGCTAAGAGCATTTTCCCTAATTGACCACCACCTAATACACCCAATTTAAAATCAGAAGAAAAATAATTCATCACTTTTATATCGTTTTTGGCAAAAATAAGCAACTGAAATTAAAAATTAGTGATTCTAAGGATATTTCCGTTTTTTGTGACCCGGTATTCTCTTGCGAAATATTTGTAGCCCTTTGTTTGTGGAGCTCCCGAGAGAATACTGTATTTCTCTCCATCACAAGAACACGTGAGTTTGAGACCTCCTTCAAACTCTAATTGTTCTTCGCAATCAAAATTGGGGCAGGCAAGGTCAAAGGCTTTATATCGAGGGCTAGTACCTGTGTTTAAGATTAAAATTCCGTTTACTCCAACCTTATTGCTTAGGTGTTTAGCCCATCCAGAAGGGGTGTTTAAGTCTAGATAGGAAGGGAGGTTTAAATCTATCTTTGTATCTACATCTACTTCTGGTAAGATGTCATTGCTTGTGTTTTTTTCGCAAGAGGATAAAGCGAAGATGAAAAATAATAAAAATAAAATACGGTTCATGTATATGATTGATTGTGATTTAACGTTGTAAATATAACGATGGCAATCTACAAATATTTTGTACATTTGTAATTGTAAATCTCATGCTGGTTGTCAGTGTTGGGATTTTTTATATTTAAACTGATTATTATGAGTGAAGTATCATACTATACTGCCGAAGGATTAAAAAAATTAAAAGCCGAGTTAGAACAGTTGGAAGCTGTGGAGCGTCCAAGAGTGAGTTATGATATCGCAGAAGCAAGAGATAAAGGCGATTTGAGTGAAAATGCTGAATATCATGCGGCGAAAGAAGAACAGTCCTATTTAGAGCTAAAAATTGCCAAGTTAAAACAGGTGGTTTCTAGTGCGAGAATTGTAGATGAATCACTATTAGATACCTCTAAAATATTAATTCACTCAAAAGTAATAATAAAAAACAAAGCCAATAACGCCGAGTTTTCTTATACATTGGTTGCGGATAGCGAAACTGATATCAAAAACGGAAAGCTTTCAGTGCAATCTCCTATCGGAAGAGGATTGTTAGGGTTGAAAATAGGTGATGTAGCAGAAATTAAAGTACCAAGTGGTGTGATGGAGTTTGAAATTGTTGATATTTCAAGATAAGCGCTAAAAAAATATAGATATAAAGCTCTTTTCAAGAAATTGGAAAGAGCTTTTTTTATTAATAATTAAAACGAGTAAAAGATGAGTTCAATATTTACAAAGCTTATAAGTGGAGAAATCCCTTCGTACAAAATTGCAGAAAATGATGATTTCTTTGTTTTTTTAGATATCAATCCCAATGCAAAGGGGCATACTTTGGTAGTTCCTAAAAAGGAAGTAAACAGATTGTTTGAATTAGAGGATGCTAGTTATGCTGCTTTAATGATGTATTCAAAAAAAATAGCAGTAGCGCTGGAAAAAGCAGTGGACTGTAAGCGGATAGGGATGACAGTGATAGGTCTTGAAGTACCACATGTACATGTACATTTAATTCCTTTAAATACGATGGATGATGCTACTTTTGGAAAAAAAATAAGCATGGAGCCTGAAGATTTCAAAGCATTGGCGACTAAGATAGCGAGCTTTCTTTAAGGGATATACAAAATGTAGTCCCTTTGTTAGGGGCGGATTTTAATACGAAAATGTGGCCTTTATGGTAATCTTCAATAATTCGTTTGGCTAAGGAAAGCCCAAGTCCCCAACCTCTTTTCTTGGTGGTGAAACCCGGGTTGAAAACAGTCTGTTGTAGGTTTTTAGGGATTCCTTTTCCATCGTCAGAAATAAAGATTTTAACACCTTGTTCGTTCCTGCTAATTTCTATAGCGATATTGCCTTTTCCTTCCATGGCATCAATGGCATTTTTAATTAAATTTTCAATCACCCAACTGTATAATTGAATGTTTAGAGGCGTATTTATCACCTTGTCTGATGTTTTGAAACTAAAAGCCACTTGTTTGGAACTTCTAGATTTTAAATAATGATAGGATGCTGCCGTACTTTCTACAATGTTTTGATTTGTCAAGGTAGGTATCGAACCTATTTTCGAAAACCGTTCGGCGATGGTATTGAGTCTGTGAATGTCTTTTTCTATTTCATCTACCGTTGTTTTTTCGGTGCCTTCCAATCGTAGAATTTCGACCCATCCCAATAATGAAGTGAGGGGAGTTCCTATCTGATGTGCGGTTTCCTTGGCCATTCCTGTCCATAATTTGTTCTGCTCTGCCGATTTATTGGATTTAAAAAACAAGAAAATTACACTGGCGAATAAGAATAATATAAAAATTAAGGCTAGTGGGTAGTATTTTAACTTGTTCAGTAAATCGGAATCTCTATAGTAGATGTATTGTTTGGAATTGTTCCTGTAACCAATAATCAGCGGTTGGTTTTCTTTTTTCATCAAGGCCAATTGCTGAAAAACATAGCTGCTGTCTTTAGTTTTTTTTGCGTCTAAAAAATGATGTTGGGTAATATTGTTTTGCTCGTCTGTCACAATCATTGGAATGTTGTGATTTCCATATACAATTTCACTCTCCAGAGTTATGTCGGTATTTAAATTGGAGTTATCGTTGAAACGTCCATAGGCGCCGGCTATAATTTCCATCTTCCGCCGCTCTTCTACTTTAAACTTTTGAATAAAGTCAAAGGTGTTCCATAAAATTGCAGCCACAATTACAAATGAAACCGAAATGATTCCCCATTTACGAAAAGATGTATTTTTTAAAAGAGACATGAACAACGAATATAAAAATTTCTCTTCATATAACTTCAAATTTCTGTTGATATTACGTTTCAGGTAAAAATAAGTCCTTATTTTTAGTTTTGCAGTGTTGTGTTGATTAATTACATTTGTTTAAATTACTAACGATGATAACAATAGATCCTAAAAATATACCGACGGCCCAATTGCACGGCTACTTATTAAGTGCCATTGCTCCAAGGCCAATTGCTTTTGCGAGTACTGTAGATAAAGATGGGCGACCTAATTTGTCACCATTTAGCTTTTTTAATGTGTTCAGTGCCAATCCACCCATTCTTGTCTTTTCTCCGGCACGTAGGGTACGGGATAATACCACCAAACATACCTTGGAAAACGCCATAGCTACGAAAGAAGTCGTTATAAATGTGGTGAATTATGAAATCGTACAGCAAATGTCTTTGTCAAGTACCGAATATGCAGAAGGAGTGAATGAATTTGAAAAAGCAGGGTTTACAATGCTGCCTTCAGAAAACGTAACACCATTTAGGGTCGCGGAATCTCCAGTGCAGTTCGAGTGTAAGATTAACGAAATTATCGCCTTAGGGAAGGAAGGAGGGGCAGGAAACCTTATCATATGTGAAGTGGTGAAAATACATGTTTCTAAAGCTGTTTTAAATGATGATTTAAGCATAAATCATCATAAAATAGATTTAGTAGCACGTGCAGGAGGGAGTTTTTACTCCAGGGTTAAGGAAGGCTTTTTTGAAATCCCAAAACCTTTAACTACTTTAGGGATAGGAGTTGATCAGATTCCAGAAGTGATTAGGCATAGTGTGGTCCTATCAGGGAACGATTTAGGGAAGTTAGGAAACATAGAAAAACTGCCTTTAAAAGCAGATGTTAATAAGTTTGCACAAGAACATTCCGAATTTATAAATTCAGAAATCATAAAAAAGCATACATTTGCAAAACAATATTTAGAAACTAACGATATAGAAAGTGCTTGGAAAGTACTTTTGATGAATTAATTTAAGATAAAGATGGAAGTAACCGGAAAGATTAAAAAAATCAGCGAAACGCAAACGTTTGGAGCAAGTGGATTTAGAAAGAGAGAATTAGTGTTAACCACTGATGAGCAGTATCCTCAAATGTTGGCAATCGAATTTGTACAAGACAAATGTGATGCATTAAATGCTTTTCAAGTAGGTCAGGATGTAAAAATCTCAATCAACTTAAGAGGTAGAGAATGGATAAATCCGGAAGGAGAAGCTAAATACTTCAACTCGATCCAAGGATGGAGAATTGAAGGTTCAGCAGCAGAAGCTCCAGCAGGAGTTACAACACCACCATTACAAAGTTTTGAATCTACGGATAAAGTTAGCGATAACGAACCAGACGATTTACCTTTCTAGGTCATTAAAATAATATATAAAAAAGCTGCTTTATGCAGCTTTTTTTGTGCCTTTTAGTTTTTGAAACACTAAGTTTGTAGGATTATAATCCGACCTATATGAAAACACTTAGATTTTTAGCCCTCCTTTTTGTTGCTGCTTTTTTTTTACAATGTGAATCTTCCAATGAAAAGACCGTTTTAAATGTCTTACAGTTTAATGTTTGGCAAGAAGGAACCATAGTAGACCATGGGTTTGAAGCCATTATTAATGAAATAATTCATACAGAAGCAGATTTAATAGCTTTAAGTGAAGTTCGTAATTATAAAGAAACCAACTTGGCAGAAAGAATGGTGACTGCACTTAAAGAAAAAGGATTTATTTATTATTCTGAGAAAAGCGAGGATACGGGGATTTTGTCAAAATATCCAATCATTGCTCAAATGAATGTCTATCCCCTGAAAAATGATCATGGATCGATTACCAAAGCCATTATTGATGTAAAAGGAGTAGAAATAGCTTTTTATAGTGGGCATTTGGATTATTTAAACTGTGCTATTTATTTACCGAGAGGATATGATGGATCCACATGGGAACAATTGGATGCTCCTATAACAGACTTGAAAGAAATAGAGAAAATTAATCTTGCCTCAGAAAGAGATGATGCGATCAATGCATTTATAAAAGATGCTTTATCAGAACAGAAAAAAGGTCGTATTGTAATTTATGGAGGGGACAATAATGAACCGTCACATTTGGATTGGATTGTAGAAAACAAGCATTTATACGATCATAATGGAGTTGTAATGCCATGGAATAATACTATTAATTTAGAGAAAAACGGTTTTGTAGATGCTTATAGAAAACAGTATCCAAATCCTCTTACTCATCCTGGTTTTACCTATCCTGCGGATAACCCATTAGTACCTATGTCTAAATTGGCATGGAGCCCAAAAGCCGATGATAGAGATAGAATCGACTTTGTGTTTTACTTGCCTAACGAGCAACTGACCTTAAAAAAAGTTAAAATTTTGGGACCTAAAGGTGATGTGTCTTATGGAAAAAGAGTACTTGAAGAAACGAGTGATGTTTTTATAGCTCCTTTGTCTGTGTGGCCTACGGATCATAAAGCGGTTTGGGTAGAATTTGAATTATCCCTTCGGCTCCGCTCAGGGACCTAGCTTAGAATTAATTTGAGGGTTTTGATTCGGCTCCGCTCAGGGACCTAGCTTAGAATTAATTTGAGGGTTTTGATTCGGGGCTACTCAGGAATCTAATGAGGAGTTAATGTGAATGTCTAGAGTCTGTTCTACTGAGGAATCTAATGAGAAATTTTAGAGATGGCTCCGCGCACGCAGTTCTGTCCTAGCAACCCGTAACCAATAACCAACAACCACTAACCAATAACCAATAACTACTAACCAATACAATGCACATTCTTACAAAAAAAATAGAATTTCCACCAGTACACTTAGCCTCCGAAGATGGATTGTTAGCTATAGGTGGTGATTTGTCACCAGAACGTTTAAAATTAGCGTATCAAAGTGGTATTTTTCCATGGTTTAACGAGGGGGAACCTATTATTTGGTACAGTCCTAAAGATAGGATGGTATTGTTTCCAGAAGAGCTCAGGGTTTCAAAAAGCATGCGTAAAGTGCTTAGAGATAAGCGTTTTAAAGTGACATTTAATACTGCTTTTGACCAAGTGATTTATCAGTGTAAAAACACCTATAGGCCAGAGCAGGGAGGTACTTGGATTACCGATGATATGGAGAATGCCTATTTGGAATTACATAAAAAAGGGATGGCAAAATCGGTAGAGGTGTGGGAGAATGATGTGCTAGTAGGCGGTCTTTACGGCATAGATTTAGGAACAGTTTTTTGTGGAGAAAGCATGTTTAGCTCTGTGAGTAATGCCTCTAAAGTGGCATTTATCTACTTGGTAGCGGAATTAAAAAAAGAAAACTATAAATTAATTGATTGCCAGGTACATAATGATCATTTGGCAAGTTTAGGTGCTCGGGAAATAGATAGAATTGACTTTTTAAAGTACCTTTGAATAAAATAATAACCATGGATATTAAAAATTCTCAGCTTGTAGTAGATACTTGGATTAAGGAACACGGGGTTCGCTATTTCAACGAATTGACAAATATGGCACAATTGACCGAAGAGGTTGGTGAAGTAGCACGTATTATAGCACGCCGCTATGGAGAGCAGAGCGAAAAGGAAAGTGATAAGAATAAAGATTTAGGCGAAGAATTGGCCGATGTTTTATTTGTAGTACTTTGTTTGGCAAATCAAACAGGAATAGATTTACAAGAAGCTTTTGATAAAAAACTGGATATTAAAACAACCCGCGATCACGATCGTCACCATAATAATAAAAAATTAAAATAAGTATGTCTGATATTTCGAAACAATCATTTTTAACATTATTTATCCGTTTTTTCTCTATTTTTTTAATTGTAGTAACCATTATAAAAATAATATTCGCATTGGTATCTGATGGGTACGATAGTATGATGCATGAATTCTTCTCTGTAGACACCTGGATGCAATTTGTAAAAATGCAATTGGTAATGTCTACCGTATATGGACTGTTTATGACAGGGTATTACAAATTTATTAAAAAAATATAATTTATTAAAAAAACATCGAAAATACATGCTACTAACATCATTTTCGCATGCCATTAAGGCATCAATTCAAATTACAGGTTCTAAAAGTGAGTCGAATCGCTTGTTAATATTACAGCAATTATATCCAAATTTAGCCATCGAAAACCTGTCCAATTCAGACGATACTCAATTGTTAGAAAAGGCTTTAAGGTCTTCGGAAGGTGAAGTTAATATAGGGCATGCTGGAACTGCGATGCGTTTTTTAACGGCTTATTTTGCAGCGACTCCTGGGAAGGAACTTGTTTTAACAGGTTCTGGACGTATGAAAGACAGGCCTATAAAGATTTTAGTAGAAGCATTAAAAACCTTAGGGGCAACCATAGATTATATAGAAAAAGAAGGCTTTCCTCCATTGAAAATTACAGGGAGGGATTTGACTATTTCTTATGTAGAAATCGATGGGAATGTTAGTAGCCAGTATATTTCTGCCTTGTTACTTATTGGAGGGCGTTTAAAAAACGGCTTGCAATTAAAATTTATAGGGAAAGTAACCTCTGTACCTTATATAAAAATGACCTTGAGTTTGTTGGATCAAATTGGAATAGAAAATTCGTGGGAAGGAGATACAATTAGTGTAAAATCCACTACGAAAATTGTTCAAAAAACGGTCACTGTAGAGTCAGACTGGAGTTCGGCTTCCTATTATTTTAGTTATGCAGCCTTAGCCAAAGGTTCAGAAATCACCTTGTCATCTTACAAAAAAAACAGCTTACAAGGAGATGCCGTGTTGGTAGATATCTATAAAAAACTAGGAATTGAAACTACTTTTTCAGAAGGTCAAATCCATTTAAAACAACAAGATGTTAGTGCTGATTTTGTATTGAAATTAGATTTAAAAAGTGCACCAGATATTGCTCAAACGATTGTGGTAACCTGTTTTGGAATGGGGATTTCTTGTGATTTAACGGGTTTACATACCTTAAAAATAAAAGAAACCGATCGTTTGGTGGCTTTAAAAACCGAGATTGAAAAATTAGGAGGGACTGTTCACATTACAGAAAACAGTTTGGTTTTGGAAAAATCATCCACTATAAAATCAAAAATTGGGATTGATACCTATCAAGATCACAGGATGGCAATGGCCTTTGCGCCTTTGGCGACCAAAGTAGCTATACGTATCAATGAGGCGAATGTGGTTTCGAAATCGTACCCTACTTTTTGGATAGATTATGCGAAAGTTAGCGCTAATTCATAAGAAAATCAAAGTTTTATGGCAAAACACTTGACAACCCCTATGTCGATGTTGTATATTTGCCCATATTTTAAAAACACTTGAATGAAATTATCACATTTTAAATATGATTTGCCAGACGAATTGTTAGCTGAATACCCAGCGGAACATAGAGATGAGTCTAGATTAATGATCTTAAATCGTAAAGAACAAACAATTGAACACAAGATGTTCAAGGATTTGATTAACTATTTTGACGAAGGTGATTTATTGGTGATGAACAATACAAAAGTGTTTCCAGCACGTTTGTATGGTGAAAAAGAGAAGACAGGAGCATGTATAGAAGTGTTTTTATTGAGAGAGTTAAATGCGGAAAGCAGGTTGTGGGATGTACTAGTAGATCCAGCTCGTAAAATCAGAATTGGAAATAAATTGTTCTTTGGAGATGACGAAAGCTTGGTTGCTGAGGTTATTGACAATACCACATCACGTGGACGTACATTACGTTTCTTATATGATGGTAGTTATGAAGAGTTCCGTAAGAAATTACACGAATTAGGAGAAACGCCTTTACCTAAATTTATCCAACGTAAAGTAGAGGATTCTGATAGAGAGCGTTATCAAACTATTTATGCAAAAAACGAAGGAGCTGTTGCAGCACCTACCGCTGGATTGCATTTTTCTAAGCATTTATTAAAGCGTTTAGAAATTAAAGGAGTAGATTTTGCAGAAGTAACGTTGCATGTAGGTTTAGGTACTTTTAACGCTGTTGAAGTGGAGGATTTATCAAAGCATAAAATGGACTCTGAAAAAATTATGATTAATAAGAAAGCGGCCGACCTAGTAAACAATGCAAAAGCGAAGAAAAGACGTATTTGTGCTGTTGGAACGACGGTAAATCGTACGATTGAAAGCTCTGTTTCACCAAGAGGAAGACTCGATGAGTTTGAAGGATGGACCAATAAATTTATTTTCCCTCCGTACGAATTTCATATCGCAAACTGTATGGTAACTAACTTCCACGTACCTCAATCTACATTAATGATGAGTGTGGCAGCATTTGCAGGATTCGATTTCCTAATGGAAGCTTACAAAGTAGCCATTGAAGAAAAATATAATTTCAACTCATATGGTGATGCCATGTTGATTATATAATAAGATTTTATAAAAATAGTACTGAGCTGTCATTGATGTAAAATCCTTGACAGCTTTTTTTAATAGTATAATATTATGGATGCTAAAAGAGACATACGTGCATTAAGTAAAGAGGAGCTACGCGATTTTTTTGTAGCCAATGGAGATAAGGCATTTAGAGGGAACCAAGTGTATGAATGGTTATGGCATAAAACAGCACATAGCTTTGAAGACATGACCAATGTTTCCAAGGATACACGTGCCATGTTGGAAGCCAATTTTGTGATCAACCATATCGAAGTGGATCAGATGCAACGTAGTAAAGATGGAACGGTAAAAAATGCCATTCGCTTGCATGACGGTTTAATTGTAGAGTCGGTTTTAATTCCTACGGATAAAAGAACAACTGCTTGTGTTTCTAGCCAAGTAGGTTGTAGTTTTAACTGTAGTTTTTGTGCTACAGCTCGTTTAAAGCGCATGCGTGATTTAAATCCTGATGAAATTTACGATCAAGTTTCCGCCATCAATAAAGAGAGTTTATTGTATTACAATCACAAACTTTCCAATATTGTGTTTATGGGAATGGGAGAGCCTTTAATGAATTATGACAATGTGATGAAATCCATTGAAATGATTACAAGCCCGGAAGGACTGGGAATGTCTCCTAAAAGAATTACCGTATCTACATCTGGGGTGCCACATCGTATCAAACAAATGGCAGATGAAGGGACAAAAGTTAATTTGGCACTTTCATTACATTCTGCAATCGACGAGATTCGAACCAAGATTATGCCTTTTAATAAAAAGTATGATTTGGCTTCCATTAAAGAAGCATTGATTTATTGGTACCATAAGACAGAACGTCATGTAACCTACGAATACGTGGTTTGGGAAGGTATTAATGATGATAAAGAAAGTATCAAAGCATTGATAGAATTCTGTAAAATAATTCCGTGTAAAGTGAATTTAATAGAATACAATCCTATTGATGATGGACCGTTTCAACAAGCGAGCCCAGCTACGATAAATAATTATATTTCTAATTTAGAAATGCACGATATTACTGTGAATGTGCGTAGAAGTAGAGGGAAAGATATTGATGCAGCCTGCGGCCAACTGGCCAATAAGAGTTAGTTTTTAAAGAGTTGTATTAGTCCGTTTCTATACGGGTTGTTACAGTTTATTTGGATGCTTAGCTCATGCTTGCGATTGATGTTTCCTTTGATGGATTGTACTGCTTGAAGCTGTTTATGATTAAATACTTCTAAAGTGGTATTCTCTTTTATTTGAGTGATATCTATAAAAAAATGAAGCCCTTTTTCGTCTAGAGACGGAGGAGGGTTTTTAAGTATAGAATCTGTATAAAAATAATAAGTATTGTTTAATAAGGTTGCTTTTAAAGGAAGCATCGGGATCAATGTAAATACGCTGTCTTTTTGGACTCTTTTCAAGGTGTTATTATTCTTAAAATAGGTCCACAATTTTGAAGCACTGTTTTGTCCGAAATTCAAATGTAAATTTGGAACAATACGTTGCTGAAGCTTTACTTTTCTAATTTGATTAAAATTCTCATCATAATCATAGCTAATGATGCTGTCTGTGATTGTTTTAAAACTGGACAAGGTAAGTTGTAAGGCTCCGTCCCAATAGCTGTTGATAGAATCTAAGGAGTTGTTTGTAAGTCTTTTAAACGCTTTATTTATAGCTGTGTTTTGTTGGCTAAGGAATGGGATGTTTCTGGTGTTTCCGTGGATGTATCCAATGGTGTTATTTTGTTTTGTTTGTTGAGAAAGGGTAGCAGGAACGGAGTCACTGCTAAAAGTGATTTTCCCATTTAAAAACGCTCCTAAATAGCTGCCTGTTTTTTCATTCCAACACTGAAAGTCAGCCTGTGGGTCAAAATTAAATTTTGAAGTTACAGGGATGGTATTGGAAGGGTTAAATTGAATTGTTTCCGATTTGTTTATCGGGAATGTTTTACTCAGGTGGATGGCTATTTTTATCGTATCCTCTTTAATGATAAATGAATGGTGGTTTTTGGAATAGATGGCTGTGTTTCCTAGCGTGTTTTTACTGTTTTTGTAATTGTTTAAGATTAACTGTTTCTTAAAAATAACAGGTTTTTTAAGGACTAAATTTTCACTGTAAAAAATGGAGTCTTCCATACTTTTTGTAGTGTAAAAAATAAGGTTTCTAGGGAGGTTTAGTAATTTGAAGATGGAGGTTCTTTCGCTGTTAATTACTAAGGAATCCTTTTTTTTAGTGTAAAGCAATGGGTTTTTGAGGACGTCAAACAAGAATAGTTTTTCTACATTTCTTAGGTTTAATTGAAAAGCAGCACTACTTTCTTTCGGAATCATTTTTATGGATGAAGAAGCACGTTCATAGCGTATCCAATATGCACTGTACAACAGTGTCAGTAATATAAAAATACTATAAACGAGCTTTTTTCTCATGTGTTTTTCAGGTGTTAGCCTCTAATGTTTCAATGTTAATTATTACAGGAATGTTCTGGGTTTTTCCTAACAAGCATTCCTGAATGTTTTATTTATTAGAAACAAATTCATTGAATAAATCGAAAAAGAATCTCAGACTATTTTCTTCGTTTTCAGGAGTGTTTATTATTAATTTTGTCTCGATTTTTGAAGCTTTAAATTTGCTGGTGCTTAATGCTACTTCTAGTTTTTTATTGACAACAATTTTCATTAATTTTTCAAATTTTTTGTCAAAGTTGATCATGTCTTTTGGGGTTTTTTTTATGATTTCCGTTCCATTGACATAGAAAGTCATTGCGTTTTTTGAAAGTAATTTTTTATGTTTTCCAAGATTGGATTTAAAAGTTCCAAGCATTATTTGTTGGAGTCTGTTTTCTGAAGAAGTAAGAAAGACGATGTTATTTTTTATACCAATAAATAGATCAATAGGTAATTTTTTTGCTTCGATTATTGAGTAGTAACTACCTTTGTTTCCTAGCAAGTCATGTTTAATTCCTAAGCGCATGATTCTAGTTAAGAATTTTTCGTTTTTTGAGGACATCATTAGGGTGAAATCGGGAAGTAATTCTTGTTTCGTTTTTATAACTTCCGTTTTTTTATAATCGGCATCATAATCATAGCTTGTATAGTTTGTCTCTTGCTGCTTTAAATCGTTTAAGACAAATAAGAAATCTCCACCAATTAATTCTTCAATGGCCTCTTCGTCTAGGATAATGTTTAATAAATCTGCAGCGACCCTGGTCTCTTCTTTGTATTTAGGCAAGATGGTTTCATACATGTTAGCCATTATGTTAGGATAACTTTCTAGGATACCTTTCGTGCTCATCGTCAGGTTAAAATAGGCTATGGCAGCATTTTGATTGAAATATTTATAGAATTTTTTATTAAATTTTTTGTCGTAGATCTTCTTAAAATCGTTCTGCCATTCTTTGTCAATATGCATGGTGGTTTTAAGTGCGACTTTGTCTTTATCAAAAAATAAATGTCCGCTCAGTGCATTTATTCCATAAAAGTCCATGTTTTGATATCCCCTAAGTTTCCCCATAGATTTAAAGACGTCTTTAAGCATCAAACTCATGAAATCGCTATAGTTTTTTACCCAAAATGAAGCACTTGCTTTCTTGTTTTTGGATTTGGTATAACTAGGGATAGTTAATACGGAATTAATTGCGGATGTTTTTAACAGATTTAATGCATAATCCTTTCGTGATGTTTTTGAGTTTTCATCGTCAGTTGAATGTAAAGATTTAGAAAATGAAAGAAGGAGTGAGTTGTCAGTCCAAACGGAAATATCTCCTCTAAGATCTAGTATTCGGGTATTATTTATTATTTCTATTTTTTTTCTGTCTCGTGAAGAAAATAGTTTTTCAAAATTTTCTCTGTTATCAATTTTAATTAAAAAATTATGGAACGAGGTGTTTTCTTTTACTTCGAAAAAATAATAAGCTTTTGCATCAATTTTAAACCCTAAGTCTGCAATGGATTTAACATGGTCGGAGCTTCTTTTCATTTCCTTTAGTAGTAGCTGTCCTATTTCAGATTGATCAAAATTTGTGATTGATAAGAGCTCTGTAATTTGATTTCCATTGATACTTACAACCATTTCTGCATTGGAAGGAATTATGCGTTCTAGTGATTTAAATTGAGCAAAAATTAGTGTTGTTGATAGCAGTAATGCAAGAAGTAAGTTATTCTTTTTTTTCATGTGAGTTTTTATTTTTCTTTTAGCAATTGTATGTTATTTTTTATAGAATGTTCTCCTGTAAGCATCGCTGCTCCGGAAACTTTTATCAATACTGCTTTTTTATTAGGAGCTAGTTTTGACAACCGATTGGAAGTGCTAATTATTGGTTGGTCAAATCTATAAATTGTAGTGTATGAAGCCTCTTTTAGTGCATTTTTGTCTATTGCTTTTACTTTATCAAACTCTTTACTGAGGTCGTAATGGTAGCTTCTAGAAAAATGCTGTGTGTTAGTATTATAGATAAAATGTTGTTGCTTGTTTATCTTACTGCGTTCTTTATGATTTCCAAAAGCTGCAATCACTTGGTTGAGTGCATGTATATTTTCAAAATTACAAGAGAAATTAAGAATAAAATTATCTAGATCTAAGCTGCTTTTAACATTAGAAATACCGGAGGTGTTTTTAATGGTTACTGTTGTTTTTTTAACAAAATTTGTAATTTCAGACCTTGAAGGAATCTGAAACCCATTAATACTATCCATCAGCATAATAGAGGCGATTTTAGATTTGCTTTGACTCAAGTTTAATGTGATAGCTATGTCGCCTGACCCATTTTTGTGTAGCGTTATTTCTTCAATAATTTCAAAACAGCTGCTAAGCAGTAGTAGAGAAATAAATAGGAGTATAATTTTTTTTAACTTTTTCATTTCGAGGCGAATATAGTTAAATGTATCGATTAGAGGTTTTTTTTAAGGAAATATTACTGATCTATTAATTTCCTTAGATCTAATAAATTTACGTATTTTTGGTTTCGAATATGAAACTAGTAGAACAAATTAAACAGCCTATTATAAACGAAATGGAATGCTTTGAACAAAAGTTTAAAGAATCCATGGTTTCTAAGGTTCCTTTATTAAATAGAATTACCCATTATATTGTACGACGCAAAGGAAAACAAATGCGACCGATGTTTGTTTTTTTAGTGGCTAAAATGGTGTCTGATGGGAATTTTGATGAACGTACTTACCGTGGTGCTGCTATCATCGAATTAATTCATACCGCAACTTTAGTACATGATGATGTGGTAGATGACAGTAATCGTAGACGTGGTTTTTTCTCTGTCAATGCATTGTGGAAGAATAAGATAGCGGTATTGGTAGGTGATTTTTTATTGTCCAAAGGCTTATTGTTATCTATAGATAATGACGATTTCGATATTTTAAAATTGATTTCTGTCGCCGTTCGTGAAATGAGCGAGGGAGAGCTGTTGCAAATAGAAAAAGCAAGACGATTAGATATAGATGAAGAAGTTTATTTTGAGATTATTCGTCAAAAAACAGCCACACTAATTGCGGCTTGTTGTGGTATCGGTGCCGCATCTGTAAATGCTTCTAAAGAAGAGGTTGAGAAAATGCGTTTGTTCGGTGAGTTGATTGGAATTGCTTTTCAAATAAAAGATGATTTGTTTGATTATACCGATGCTCAAATAGGAAAACCTACAGGGATAGATATTAAAGAGCAAAAAATGACCTTACCGTTAATTTATACCTTAAATAACTGTTCTAAATCGGAAAAAAAATGGCTGATAAATTCTGTAAAAAATCATAATTTCGATAAGAAGAGAGTGAAAGAGGTGATCAATTTTGTAAAGGATAATGGAGGAATAGAGTACACCATTAAACAGATGAAATCATACCAAAAAAAGGCATTGGCTATGTTAGAATCTTACCCAGAATCCCCTTATAAAACATCACTTTTGACCATGGTGAATTATGTTATTGAAAGAAAAAAGTAAAGGAGGTTAAGTGCTTTTTTTCTTAGAGGAACTATTTAGAACTTTTTTTAAGTGATATCGAGAGGTGGAAAGAATACTTTAATTACTTCGCTAGACACAAGGGGGGCTAATTATTGTCTTGGATATGATTTAGGGTGAATAAAACGGCTTTTGTATTATTTCCCTCCTTAAGTTGTGAAATTCTAAGGAAGGAAGCTTCTTGTGAAATCCAGATTGTTACAAGTAAAATACACCCGTTCAAATCTGACAAAGGGTCAAGTTGTTTGGAAATAATTACGGTGTATTCAATCGTAATAATTCATCCAACCATTGTCTAGAATTAGACAATCTAGGTACCTTGTTTTGACCTCCTAATTTTCCTTTTCCTTTCATCCAATCGTAAAATAATCCTTGTTTTGCACAATGTGTTTTTGGCATGTCCAAAGTCATATTGTGATAACGCTTCGCCTCGTAATCTGAATTGATGGATTTTAAATGAGTATCTAAGATATAGGTGAATTCTTGGAGTGAATCAGGAGCTTTTCTAAATTCGATCATCCATTCATGAGCACCGCTTTTTTCTTCCGCCATAAAAATAGGAGCGACGGTATAATCAGTGATTTCTGAATTGGTTTTTTTACAAGCTACTTGCAAAGCATCTTCGGCATTTTCTATGATTAATTCTTCTCCGAAAACATTGATAAAATGCTTGGTACGTCCAGTTATTTTTATACGATAAGGAGCTGTGGAGGTGAATTTAACAGTGTCTCCAATTAAATAACGCCAGAGCCCACCATTCGTAGTTATTACCATGGCATAGTTGATGTTTTTTTGAACTTTAGAAAGTGGAATGGCTTCTGAAGCTTCTCCATTAAACGAATCCATAGGAATGAATTCATAAAAAATTCCATAGTCTAGCATCAAGAGCATTTCGTCCGAGTCATTTCTGTCTTGAATGGCAAAAAAACCTTCGGAGGCATTGTAAATTTCGTAGTATTTAAAGGTCTTTGATGGTATGAGTTTTTGAAATTGTTCTTTATAAGGGGTGAAATTTACACCACCGTGAAAATACACCTCTAAATTGGGCCATACTTCAAGGATATTAGATTTACCTGTACGTTCTAAGACTCTATTTAAAAGTACGAGCATCCAGGATGGAACTCCTGCAAGTCCCGTTATGTTTTCATCAATAGTTTCATTTATAATCGCGTCCATTTTGGATTCCCATTCGCCCATTAAAGCAGTTTCTTGTTTGGGGGCTGAACTGAAATCTGCCCAAAAAGGCATATTTTCTATGATAATGGCAGATAAATCACCGAAAAACGTTTTGTTTTCTTCGTAAACGGCGCTACTTCCACCTAGACGTAGACTTTTTCCAGTAAATAATTGTGCATCAGGATTGTTATTAAAATACATGCAAAGCATGTCTTTTCCCGCTTCAAAATGGCAATCTTTTAGAGATTGATCACTTACGGGGATAAACTTGCTTTTTGCATTGGTGGTACCGCTGCTTTTGGCAAACCATTTAATAGGACTCGGCCAGAAAAGATTTTGTTCTCCTTTACGAGTTCGTTCTATCAATGGTTCTATGCTTTCGTATTGTTGTATCGGAATTTGATTAGAGAAATCCTGGTAAGATGTTATTTTGTCAAAGTTGTTTTGTCGCCCAAACTCTGTATGTTTGGCCGTTTTTAGAAGTTTAAACAATAATTCGCTTTGTACTTCTGTAGGGTATTTTAAAAAAAGTTCCACTTGATGTTTTCTCTTTTTTAAAAACCAGGATAAAATTGAATTTACAATAGGAAATGGCATGAATGTTTTTTTTTATAGCTTTAAAATTTTTGTTAAATGTATTGTGAATCTATAGGTTTATACGTCAAGCGTTTGAATTAATACGCTTGCTAGGTTTTAATTGTGTTACAACTATTCACTTTGGGTTTCAATAGATTTATGTACCTTTAACGAGTTAAAAATACTAAAAAAAACAGATGATTTACCAAGGACTCTTAAAAAAAATGAAAACGGATTATAAAAGTTGTATTTCTTATTTTTTAGAGATGGAGAATGATGTACTGCATGTCAATCAGTTAGTGGGTAAATCATTGAAGATTTCATTTTTGTCCCACCAATGTACCAATTGTGGAAAAGCAAAAAAAATATTTAGACAAGGGAATTGTTACGATTGTTTTTATGCAAATGCACAGGTAGGAGATTGGGTGATGCGTCCGGAATTGAGTACTGCCCATTTGGGGATTGAGGATCGTGATTTAGACTATGAAAAAAGCGTACAGTTAAAACCGCACATTGTTTATTTGGCAGTTTCTAGTAATTTAAAAGTAGGGGTTACTCGTAAAACACAAGTTCCTACCAGATGGATAGACCAAGGAGCGAGTAAAGCCATTGCTATTTTGGAAACTCCCAATAGATACTTGGCAGGAATTGCGGAGGTGGCTTTAAAAGAATATATGTCCGATAAAACAAGTTGGCAAAAAATGTTGAAAAACGATATTGCTGATATTGACTTATTAGCGGAGAAAAGTAAAATTAAAGACTTGTTACCAGAAGAAACGAAACCCTATTTTTTGGATGACAATACGGAACTGTATAATTTTGAGTATCCTGTAACAGAATACCCAACTAAAATTAAATCTGTTAATTTCGATAAGGTTTCGGAAGTAGAAGGTGTTTTAAAAGGAGTAAAGGGACAGTATTTAATTTTCGAAAATGGTCAAGTATTAAATGTAAGAAACCACGAAGGATTTGTGGTGAGTATTACGGTGAACTAATTATTTTAAATCGCTAGGAGTAATTCCGAAACGCTCTTTGAATTTTTTAGTAAAATAGGATGCACTATTGATGCCTATTTTAAACCGAGCCTCTGAAATCGTAGCGTATTTCTGGGACTGTATTAATTTATAGGCCTCTTTTAATTTAATTTCTAGAATAAATTTCACAGGAGATAATCCGGTGTTTTTTATTAGAATACGTGATAATTGGCGTTGGCTATAGCCAATTTCTTTTGCAAGGTGTTCTACGTTGAATGTTTCATCTTCGATGTTTTTAAGAATGATATGTCTGGTTTTTTCTATCAATTGCTCTTCGTGTGTTGGAGAAGGAATTGGAATTTCTTCTTCTATGATTTCTAAATCACTATTTTTTAAACGCACACTGTTTTGTAGTAAGTTTTTCATTCGAGTTATCAACTCAATACTTTCGAATGGTTTGGTAATATAATCGTTAATTCCAAGGTTGAATCCTTTAATTTTAGATGCAGAAAATGTATTTGCGGATAACATTATAAAAGGAATTCTTTCGTATCCAGGTATCTTATTTAGGAGTGTTTTAAATTCAAACCCATCTATGTTAGGCATCATTACATCCGAGGAGATTAAATCGAAATGATGTTTCTTAGTGAGCTCGAGTGCTTCTTCTGCACTGTAGGACACAATACAATTAAAATGAGGTAGAAATAGTTCTTTTAGGTATTTAAGCATTTCTATATTATCATCTACTACTAATATTAATGGTTTGTCGTTAGGACTAAAAGTAGCTTCTTTCTTTGTTTTGTCTAGCGTAGTTGTTTTCTTAATTAGTGTGTTTTGAATGACTTTTTTATAGGTTTTTTTTACAGGGAATGTCAGGGTAAATTCACTTCCTTTTTTTAATTCGCTCTTTACTTTGATATTACCGTTTAGAAAACGTACGAGTTCTTCCACTAATGAGAGTCCGATACCTAAGCCTCCTGTAGATTTTTTACTGGTAGTTTGGTAGTAGCGATCAAATATTTTTTCTTGTTCTGATACGGAAATACCAATCCCTTGGTCTTTTATTGAGAATAGGAGTTTGTTTTTTTCTAAAGAGCAATCCAATGTTATGGTAGTACTAGGGTAGCTATATTTTATGGCGTTTGAAATAATGTTATTAAGAATCTTTTCTAGTTTCTCAAAGTCAAAGTCTAAATTTAAATGCCTGTCTATACTTGTTTTGAATTGTAATTTAATATCTTGATAAGAAGCCGTTTTTTCGAAGGAAAAAAAAGTGTTTAGAATAAAATTATGCAAAGGAAGAGTGATACTATTTAATTGTGTTTTGTGTTTCTCGAATTTAATTAATGTGAGTACTTCATTGGCATCAGAAATTACTTTTTCACAATTAAACAAGGCCCTTTCTATGTATTTTTTATTTGATAGAGTGTTTTTATTATCCTTCATAAGGTTTAAATAACCTACAATTAATGTGATAGGAGTCCGTATTTCATGAGATATGTTTCCTAGGAATTTACTTCTAGCATCGGTAAATTCTAGTTCTTTTTTAAGGGCAATTTCAGCTTCGTTTTTTTTTGATCTTTCTTTGTCGTATCTTTTTTTGAAAAAGAGATAACCGATGATCAATGATATTATACTTCCAAATAAAATTAAGTTTCTAGTGTTTATTTCTTTACTTATTTTTAGTTTGTTAAGTGTAATTTCTTTCTCTTTTTGCTCGGATTCAAATTGCTTTCCATATTCGGCAAAGATGTTGTTTACGTTGTAATTAAGCACCGAGTCTTTTTCTTTTCCATATTTTATGGCATAGTGTTGTGCCATTTTATAATTGTTGGATTTTGCAAAAATTTTACTAGCTAGTAAGTTTACGTTTAGGTTGGATTGTAAAGCTAAAATATTCTTTTTTTTTCGTAAAAATTGGTTTAAATAATACTCAGATTTTTTGTGATTCCCCGCGTGTAAATAAGTATTAGAGATTTCTAAAATACAAGCAAGTTCTTTACTTTTATAATTGTTTTCTCTTGCGTATAAAAGTGATTCTTCAAAAGATTCTATGGCTTCTTTGTGTTTTTCAAACCTATATAATAACTTTCCTTTATGGAAATTTATTAATGCTAAATGATCGTAGTTACTATGTGTATTCGCACTGTCTTTTGTTCTCTCTAAAATGGATAATCCTTCTTTTAGTGTATTTGAATATTGCGAGTTATTTAGAAGGATATTTGTGAAAAGTGTGCGATGTACATCTTCTTTTTTAAGAATAGCATGGTAGTTTTTTATTGCAAGTGTAGCAAATTGTTCCGCAAGCGCTGTTTTTTGTTGATAGGCATAACAAAGGGATAAATTTTGGTTTGCTATACTATTCAAGATAGGTTTGTTTAATTCTTTAGCGTAATCAAGTGCCTTTTTATAGGTAATTATTGCATTAAAACTATCTCCTTCTGCAAGTTTTATATTACCTATAATAGTAAAAGTTTGATGGAGGTAGAAGGCCTCATTTCTAATAAGTGCCTTTTGATGTGCTTTTTGTATGTGAATTTTTGCAGCTGCTAAATTGTCATGTAAAAAATAAGCTGCTGATACATAGATGTTGGTTTGAATGTTATCAGTTTCTGTTGAAGGACTTTGTTGGTTTGTATTGTAGGCTTTTAAAGTATAAAATAAGGTGGAGTCAGCATTTTTGTATTTATAATCTGCAGATTTTTTCAGGAAAATCCCTAGCTTACTATGGTGGTCAAGATTAAGTACATCATAATTGCTGATCTGGCAAATTGAAATAAAGGGGGAAAGAAGCAATAAATAAGTATATGCCTTTTTCATAGTAATTCAAAGATAGTGTTTTAATGTTTGTTTTAAATCAAATAATCAAGTAAACAGGACGATATAGCAGGTAACCTGTGTTTATTTGATGGAATATCTCTGTTTTTTTTTAATTGAAACGCATAATAACGTTTAATCTTGCATAATTCTTGTGAAGCTACTAATAACACGAGGCAACTATTTTTGTTTTAGATAAAATCTGTAAATATAATTATTGTTGGGCTAAATGAAATATGTCTTTAGGTTCCTTAATGGTGCGTTTAACTTGGTTTTAGGTATCTTAACGTATATTTAAAATTAAAAAATTGCAAAATAACACGAGTAAACAGTTGAAATTTTACATGTATTCAGCCGTGAGGTAGGGAATGATGTATTATTTATCAAAATAGCCCATTTGTGAAGATTTGGTTTATATGAGTTTTTGCGTACTGTTTATAGATTTATTTTGATGTATAAGTTAGATGTCAATTAAATGATTATGAAAGTATTCCCTGAAAAATTAAAGGCTATTTACTCCTCTGTAATTAAGTTTTTATTAGTGTTTTTTGTTTCTATAGTTGTATCCGCCTCTGAAGTGGATACTACGAGTAGTTTTTTACAACCTATCGATTCCCCAGAATTAACTGTGGCAAGGGTATCTGTATTTACTTTTTTGGATGCAGGTAATTCAAAGGGACTTTTTTCTTATGCTCAAAGTTTTGATAAATTTCATACTTATACAATCAAAACCATTTCGGAAAGGAGTGGTTCTCGTGTAGATTTACAGGAGGCATTGTTACCCTTAGTGCTAACTGTTTCTGAAGGCTATTGTGGTGACTATATGGAGCAGGCAGATATGACGGACTTTACCTGGGACAATACAAGGCTCACAAATATTGCATCAAATGCTTTAAGTGCTAAGTCTGCAGCTTGGCAGAATACGTATGCAAATGAGTCCTTAGAACTTCCTATATCACTAAAGTTTAATCATAGTGCTTCACTAATGGTTGGTTTTAAAAATGAATCAGCAATGAAGGTGTCAGGAAACTATACTAGTGGAAATGAGTATAAGTTTCAGACGGATGGAACATGGCTTTATATAAGGTCGGCACCTGATTCCTATGTCAGTTCTTGGATATTAGGATCACTTGGAGGGATAACAATTGAGGATGCTGGTGATGGTACCGCAACAGTAAAATGGTATGTAAATGATGTCTTGAAATACACATCTACAGGTAATCCTTTGGAGAATTACGTTTTACAGTTTAATCATAATACAGGAACTTTGACTAATATTGTTCTTACTTCTCCTTCATTGAGTTATCCAGTATGGGAAATTTCGGGAAATATTTCAGATCCCAATGGGGATAATGCGCCTTATGAATTATATGATAGTACAAACGATGTAGTGGTAGGAACGGTAATTCCAGATGTTTCAGGTAATTTTACGACAAACTATCAAGTTTCAGAAGCCCTTGATTTAAGCAGTGCTAATTTTTTAGTGCGCTCAGTAAACAATCCTAATAACATATTTTCTAACCAAGTAATACAGGTAATTAACGATTGTGTATTACCTATAGTAAACTCAAATCTAGCATTTACAATAATTCAAGATGCTATAATAGGAGCAAGTGTTGGTGTTGTAACAGGTGTGGCAGATGACGGAGATGATACTGAACTTACCAATTGGGCTATCGAAAGTGGTAATGAAAATGGAGCATATACTATAAATCCATTAACAGGAGAAATTACGGTGGCGGATCCTTCTCAATTAAGTTATCTGCCAACTCCCTTTAATGATTTATACATAACGGTGTCAGAAAAAGGAGTTGTTTCAGAGCCTGCTATAGTAGTAGTAACAGTAATTTCACCAGATTTTGATGGAGACGGTGTTAATGATCTTGTAGATATAGACGACGATAATGATGGGATATTGGATGCCGTGGAAAGTCCGGATTGCTATTATACAAAAAACGAATTGTATGAATTAACTATTACAGGAACAGATCTTGACTGGGCTTCTGGTAGCCCATTGTCAAATTCTATCGACATAAATAAGAACTCGTTCACGCAAACCAGTCCTATAAGCCAAAACCTCACCAATAAAACCATTGTAGAATATTCCTTGGCTTCTTTTCTGCAAATAGAAAATTTAACATTGAAAGTCTCGTATTTATCCTTGTATTCAACTTCTGGAACTTTTGAATTACAGGGGTTTGATGGGACTGTTTGGGTCTCCTTATCAGCAGCCATCATAGACAATGGAACAGGGGTTCACAAATTGGTATTGTCCAATACATTGGCCCCGGATATTAGGTTTTCTAAGCTTAGAATCTACGGAATACAAGGAAAGGACAATAGGTTTAGGCTGCACAATGCCGTTGTAAACTTAATAAATGTGATTCCAAGTCAGCATCCCAAAGCGATATGTTTACAAGACAATCATCAAAATTTAGACAGTGATGGAGATGGCTGTTCGGATGCTTTTGAAGCGGGAACGACGACCGATAAAACAGGTGATTTTGCTTTTATATCCTTAGCCGGAACGGCTACAGATGTAAATAGCGATGGATTAGCAGATGCGGTGGATACTTCAATTGTTTTAAACTACCCCTTGGCTACTTCTTCTGTGTTAATTCGTTGTGCGGATATGGACAATGATGGTGTAGGAGCAATAGCAGATATAGATGATGATAATGATGGGATATTGGATGCCGTGGAAAGTCCAGCGTGTTATTATACAGAAAGAGAGGCTAAAAAAATAGTGAAGGGCTATACCGATTTATTAGTGGATGACCCTATAGCTTTATTACATGATAATTTATGGGTGGCTACGTTTAATTTTAAAGACAATCGACCCATTGCAGGAAAAGTAATTTATGGTTTTGAAACAGCTAGTAATTTTGAGTTGGCATCG
>NVRM01000123.1 GCA_002400885.1 Flavobacteriaceae bacterium | reverse complement strand
TCAAGAATCAGGAAACAAGACTCCTGTCATATCGTGATATCCGTAACAATGAGAAGTCCTATCTCCTGATTCAAGTAATCCTATGTCTTCAAAAAAGAAACAAGACTCCAATCCTATCGTGACACTCAAAAATAGGCACAAAAAAATCCACCCTTTAACAGGTGGATTTTTCAAAAAATCAATAAGATTAATTTCTTATTTTATCATTTCAAAACTACGTTTGATAAAGTTTGTTAAGTCTTCACCATGTAATAAATTTTGAGATAGTTTCGCTAAATCAAATGCTTGAGTGATCAATTTGGCTTGGGTATCTGATTCTTTCGAATTTAAGATTTCCCCTACTAATTTATTATTAGTATTCACAACCAAGTTGTACATATCTGGGAAGTTCCCCATACCCATCATTCCTCCACCACCAGTAGCTTGCATGTCTTTCATACGACGCATAAATTCTGGTTGTGTAATCATAAATGGATTGGCTTCAGAATCCATAGCTTCTAACTGAACAGTGTATGATTCTTTAGGAACATTTGCCTCAATTATAGGCTTTAATGTTTCTTTTTCTTCATCACTTAACTTAGAAATAACTTCTTCGTCCTTTTTGATTAAATTATCAATATGATCAGAATCCACACGTACAAACATTACATTCTCTTTTGCCCCTTCTAATTTTTGAATTAAGTGAGGTGCAATCTGAGTATCTAATAATAATACTTGGTATCCTTTGTCTTTAGCAGCTTGGATAAAACTGTGTTGTCCTTTTACATCAGAAGCATACAATACTACCATTTTACCATCCTTATCGGTTTGGTTGGCTTTGATTTTTTCTTCTAATTCCGTATAAGTAAAGAAGGTATCATCTACCGTTGGGTATAAAGCAAATTTTTCTGATTTCTCAAAGAATTTGTCTTCTGTTAACATACCATACTCGATGATCATCTTGATATCATTCCACTTTTTCTCATAAGCTTCACGATCACTTTTGAATAAACCTGCTAATTTATCTCCTACTTTTCTAGTGATATAACTTGCAATTTTCTTCACTGCACCATCCGTTTGTAAATAAGAACGAGACACGTTTAAAGGAATGTCTGGAGAATCAATTACTCCACGTAACATTTGTAAAAAGTCAGGTACAATTCCTTCTACATTATCTGTAACAAATACTTGGTTTTGGTACAATTGAATGCGGTCCTTTTTAGGATCCATATTAGGTGTTAACTTCGGGAAGTATAAAATTCCAGTTAAGTTAAACGGGTAATCTACATTTAAGTGAATGTTAAATAAAGGCTCATCAAACTGCATTGGATACAATTCGCGGTAGAAACTTTTATAATCTTCATCTTTTAAATCAGATGGTTTTTTAGTCCAAGCTGGGTTTGGATTGTTTACAATATTATCTACTGTAATTTCTTCTGCTTTCGCATCTTTGTCAGCATCTTTTGGTAAAGGTAAAGTCTCTGTCTTTGTTCCAAATTTGATTGGAATAGGCATAAACTTATTGTATTTACTCAACAATTCGTTGATACGTCCATCTTCTAAAAACTCTAAAGAATCTTCATCTACATGTAATACAATCTCAGTCCCTCTTTCTGTTCTGTCTGTATCTTCAAGGATATATTTAGGAGAACCATCACATTCCCAACGAACTGCTTGTGATCCTTCTTTAAATGATTTAGTGAAAATCTCAACTTTTTCAGCTACCATAAAAGCAGAATAGAATCCTAGTCCAAAATGACCAATGATTCCAGTATCAGCATCTTTATATTTTTCTACAAATTCCTCAGCACCAGAAAAAGCTACTTGGTTGATGTATTTTTCTACTTCTTCTGCAGTCATCCCAATTCCTTGGTCAATGATGCGAATTTCCTTTGCCTCTTTATCAACTTTTATCTCTAACATTGGAGTTCCAATATCACCTTTCACTTCTCCTAAAGTAGATAAGTGTTTTAATTTTAAGGTTGCATCGGTTGCATTCGAAATTAATTCACGTAAAAATATTTCGTGATCCGAATACAAGAACTTTTTTATAATCGGGAATATATTTTCTGCCGTTACATTAATGTTTCCTGTTGCCATATATATTTTTTTAAGTTTTTTTATAATGTTATAAATAGTCTTAGTCAAAAAAAATACCAAACCATACATTCTGACAAGATGGCAGAAACCTCCACATCAAGTACTACGGTCTAAATGATGAAAAAATAAATGCTTATCTTACAGGAAACAAAAAATCAACATGACTAAAGACGCTATACTTATTGATGGATTTAAGCACTTTTCTCATACTCCAGAACAATTTCCAGAGAATGAAATATTAGAAAAAACAGCTGCTTATTTAAAGTTCATGGACAAGAGAAGGTCTATTCGTCATTTTTCTGACAAATTAGTTCCTTTAGAAATTTTAGAAAACATTATAAAAACAGCTTCTACGGCTCCCAGTGGAGCCAATAAACAACCTTGGACATTTTGCCTGATCCAAAGTCCTAAAATTAAACACAAAATCAGGGAAGCTGCTGAAGCAGAAGAGGAAAAAAGTTATGCCAAACGGATGAATGAAAGCTGGCTGAAGGATTTAGCACCACTAGGAACCAATGCCGACAAACCGTTTTTAGAAACTGCACCGTACCTCATCGTAGTTTTTAAAAAGCCTTATGAAATTGACAAAAATGGAGAAAAAAGACAAAACTATTACGTAAACGAATCGGTAGGAATGGCATGTGGTCTCTTAATTGCAGCCATTCATAATGCAGGTCTTGTCACCCTTACCCATACTCCTAGCCCCATGCGATTCTTAGAACAAATCCTAGAAAGACCCAGTAACGAACGTGCCTTTTTATTACTTCCTGTTGGATATCCCGCAAAAGAGGTATATGTCCCAGGTATCCTAAGAAAACCTTTAGAAAAAATTTACAAGTTATATTAAGCCCTCTCTTTTTTCTTTAAACAAAAACACCTTGTACTTTATTTGAATTGTACTGTTGCTTCCTTCTTCAACACCCCCTCTTCTATAACCATCTTGTTACCAGAAGGAAACATCGAGCCTTACTCATTTATCTCTGTAAACAAACTCATTATCAAGTCTTTTAAAAATTCCGGTTTTCACAGAATCCTAAATTTATGTTGTATGCCCTAGCGAATTTTAGTAATTTTACATAAAATATATCAAAAAATTTAACTTTATGTATAATTCGAAAATAACTGGACTAGGTTATTATGTCCCTGATAATATTGTTACAAATGACGATCTATCTAAATTTATGGATACTAATGACGCGTGGATTCAGGAGAGAACGGGTATCAAGGAAAGACGATGGATAAAAGCTGGAAGTGACGATACTACCTCTGTTATGGGAGCGAAAGCTGCTCGAATTGCTATAGAAAAAGCGGGATTAACAAGTGACGATATCGATTTTATTGTATTTGCCACTTTAAGCCCAGACAACTACTTTCCGGGAGGAGGTGTAGAATTACAAGAAATACTTGGTATGAAAACCATTGGTGCATTAGATGTCCGTAATCAATGTTCTGGATTTGTTTATGCACTTTCAGTTGCGGATCAATTTATAAAAACAGGAATGTACAAAAACATTCTAGTAGTAGGATCGGAATGGCATTCATCTGGATTAGACTTAAGTACTCGTGGTAGAGGTGTTTCCGTAATTTTTGGTGATGGTGCTGGTGCAGCGGTATTATCAAGAACAGAAGACAATACAAAAGGAATCTTATCTACACATTTACATTCAGAAGGGAAACACGCCAAAGAATTGATCGTAGAAAGTCCTGGAAGTAAACGCTGGGTGACTGACTTGATAAAAGAAGACAATAAAGACGATGAGTCTTATTACCCTCATATGAATGGAACTTTTGTATTTAAACATGCAGTTGTTCGTTTTTCTGAAGCTATTATGGAAGGCTTACAAGCCAACAACCTTCAAGTTTCTGACATCAATCTTTTAGTACCTCATCAAGCAAATTTACGTATTGCACAATTTATTCAACGTAAATTTAAATTGGAAGATGACCAAGTGTATAATAACATCCAAAAATACGGAAACACAACCGCTGCTTCTGTAATCATTGCCTTGTCTGAAGCCTTCGAAAAAGGTAAAATAAAAGACAACGACCTTGTAGTATTGGCTGCCTTTGGTAGTGGATTTACTTGGGGAAGTGTGATTATTAGATGGTAAGTTAGATTTTAGATGTGAGTATTGAGATATTAGATGAGCATCTTTATAGTCAAACAGCTAAGTAATCATTTTTATTAATGACACTGTTTCTAAGACGATAACTATAAAAATCCCTAGCTGCGTTTGTAGTTAGGGATTTTTAGTATTGAGAGGTGAGTATTGAGGTATTAGATGAGCATCTTTGTAGTGAAACAGCTAAGTAATCATTTTTATTAATGACACTATTTCTAAGACAATAACTATAAAAATCCCTAGCTGCGTTTGTTATTTTTAGTATTGAGAGGTGAGTATTGAGATATTAGATGAACATCTTTGTGGTGAAACAGCTAAGTAATCATTTTTATTAATGACACTATTTCTAAGACGATAACTATAAAAATCCCTAGCTGCGTTTGTGATTTTTAGTATTGAGAGGTGAGTATTGAGATATTAGATGAGCATCTTTGTGGTGAAACAGCTAAGTAATCATTTTTATTAATGACACTGTTTCTAAGACGATAACTATAAAAATCCCTAGCTGCGTTTGTAATTTTCAGTATTGAGAAGTGAGTATTGAGATATTAGATGAGCATCTTTGTGGTAAAACTACTGTAAATAGTTAAATAACTATACTCTCTAAATTAAAACTCTCCTCCTCTAACATCTCACATCTAACGCTCTTCTTTGGACGTTACCCAAGGGGGTCGGGCTATCCGCTATATCTTTTTTTTAAAAGAAAAAAAAAGGATGCCGCTACTATCCCTAACGCAAAAAGCAATAAGGAGCATTTCGTATACAGGTAACCCACAGGCTCTATAACTCCTGACAACAAAAAAGCCCTAACTACACATCGTAGTTAGGGCTTTGTTTTGATTAGATATTAGTAGTGAGATATTGAGTTGAGCAGCCTTGTCTTAAAATTTTTAAATAGATTCAAAATCATCATTTTTAATAAAAATTATGATATAATCTACAAGCCAATCTAATTTCTAATTTCTCACATCTCAAATCTAAATCACTTCTTCGGATGTACTAATTTCATTTCATCGATCAAATGAGTTGCTCCTGCAAATTTATCAACGATAAATAATATGTAACGTACATCTACCATAATATTACGACAGATATCGGCGTCGTAATTTAAATCGCTCATCGTTCCTTCCCATACACGGTCAAAGTTTAAACCTATTAAGTTCCCATGTGCGTCAATAGCTGGACTTCCAGAGTTTCCTCCTGTAGTATGATTGGTTCCAATAAAACAAACAGGCATTTTCCCGTTATCTGCGTACTGTCCAAAGTCTTTTGCTTTGTACAATTCTTGTAATTTTTTTGGTACATCAAACTCATAATCACCAGGCACAAATTTCTCCATCACCCCACCTAAATAAGTCGTATTTCCATAAGAAACACCATCTACAGGATCGTATCCTTTTACTTGACCATAGGTTACACGTAAAGTACTGTTGGCATCTGGAAAAAAGCGTTTGTTTGGAAACAACTCTCTTAATGCTTTCATATATTTTTTCTGAACCGCTGCTATTTTAATGTTTACTTCATTAAATTTAGGGTTAATCACATTGTAAAAATCAGAAGACAATGCCTTTCCTACTTTATACCCAGCATCCGCGTTTAACTTTGCAATCACTTCTTCTGGAGTCCCATTTAATAAAGCCTCGACTTTAGCTAAAGAGACCAATGCAGAATTGGCATAAATATCGTCTGCCATTGCAGCAACATTCCCATTCTTTAACACATCATTTAAAAACGCTGTAGGAATCCCTTCCTTATACATTTGCACCAATCTAGCAAAAACAGGCTTGTCTACTTTAGGACTGTAGTTTTTATAAAAACCTTTAAAACGATTTAATGTAGCTGTTCTCGCTTTGTTAAATCCTGCTTCACCTCCACGAGTGTAGGCATTCTCTAATTGGTATAATTTGAATGATGCGTTTAACAACTCTACATTTCTATATACAACTTCAACCCAATAATCACGAGCCAACGCTACTTCTTCTACTTCGGCATACAAGGTTTCAAAATCACTTAACAAAGAACTATATCCTGCCAAATCTTTTTTAGCAACACGTTTAGAAAACTCAGTTTCCAACGTCACTTTTTGAGCAATGGCATTCGATTTTTCGATCCCTTGATTCTCCCCTATCCATTTTTTCCAATAGTTCGCAATTCCAGCATATTTAGAAGCATATTTAATTTTAATCGATTTATCACTACGCATAAACCCATCTACAATTTTTAATGCATTGGCACGAATGTCAATTTTTACAGGATTTAAGGTGTTTACAATTTGATCAATAGCCACTGCTGGCAAATACTCATTTGTACGTCCTGGAAACCCAAAGACTAAGGTGAAATCATTTTCGGCAACACCATCTAAACTAACTGGTAAAAAGTGTTTAGGTGTATAAGGCACGTTGTCTACAGCATAATCAGCAGGACGGTTATTCTTGTCTGCATAAATTCTGAACATAGAAAAATCTCCGGTATGACGAGGCCACATCCAGTTGTCTGTATCCGAACCAAATTTACCAATAGACGTTGGAGGTGCACCTACCAAACGAATGTCTGTATACTTTTCTGTTACGAATAATATATATTGATTTCCTTTGTAAAAAGATTTCACATTGGCTTCTTGCCATGCTTCTTTCGTTGCATGTTTAGTCACCTTTGCAATGTTTTTATCTATCAAACTTTGCTGTACTTTTAAATCCATAGATTCCAATACACCTTCTAGTACTTGTGCTGTTACATCATCTATTCTGTTGATAAACGTAACAAACATTCCTGGGTTTTTTAGTTCCTCCGATTTATTCATCGCCCAAAACCCGTCTTGTAAATAATCGTGTTCTACAGATGAATGAGACTGTATTTGTCCATATCCACAGTGATGATTTGTCAATAACAATCCTTGAGAAGAAATAACTTCCGCTGTACATCCTCCATTAAAATGCACAATCGCATCTTTTAAACTAGAGTTATTTACATCGTAAATATCCTTGGCTGTCATTTTCATTCCCAGGTTCTGCATTTCGGTTTCGTTTACCCCTTCCAATAAAGAAGGAATCCACATACCACCTTGGGCTTGTTTAGCATCAATTTTATTTGTCGATGCAACAGGTGTACTTTGTGTAGTTTTACAACCTACTAAAAACAGTACTGTTGCAAAAGCCATCAATTTTAAAAACTTCATATACTTTAATTTTTTAAATGATAAAAACAAACATCCAATAGACAGGTATCATTACGAATACGATGTTGCTAATGGATGTTCATTTAGATTTATTGTTGGATTCCTTATTTCTTTGGATGTACCAATTTCAATTCGTTCATCAACCTCTCTGCACCTGCAAATTTATCGATGATAAACAATACATAGCGAATATCTACACTTATGCAACGTACAATGTCTACATCGTAATACATGTCCGACATCGTTCCTTCCCAAGAGCTATCAAATGCCAATCCAATTAAATTACCATGTGCGTCAATAACTGGACTTCCAGAATTCCCCCCTGTAATATGATTGGTTCCTAAGAAACAAACTGGTAATTTCCCGTTTGGCTCTGCATAAGGCCCATAATCCTTTGTATTGTACAAGTCGATTAATTTCTGAGGTAAGTCAAACTCATAATCGTTTGGTTTGTATTTTGCGATTACACCTTCTAAATAGGTTTTAGATTTGTAAGTAACTCCATCTCTAGGATCTGTACTACGCACAGTTCCGTAAGAAACTCTTAAGGTACTGTTCGCATCTGGGAAGAATTTTTTCTCTGGAAACAATTCCATCAATGCTGCCATATACAGTTTTTGTGTCGCTGCTATTTTCTCGTTAATCTGCCCGTATTTTGGGTTGATCGTGTTGAAGAACATTTCGTGGAATCCTTTTCCGAATACAAACGCTTTGTCTGCTCTAATCTTCGCAATTGCTTCTTCAGGTGTTCCAGACAATAAGTCTTTTACACTTTCCAAACTCACCAATTTAGAATTTGCATAAATATCATTTGTTACCGCTGTGATGTCCGAATTTTTTACGTTTTCAGGAACATACGCTGCAGGAACATTGTTTTTATACAAAGTAACCAATCTTTCAAAAACTGGCTTGTCTACTTTAGGACTGTAATCCTTGTAGAATTTCTCAAATCCTTTTAAGGTTGCTGTTCTTGCTTTTTCGAACCCAGCTTCTCCTCCTCTTACATACGCTTGTTCTAATTGATACAAACGGAAACTAGATTTCAACATCTCAACATTACGGTAGGCAACTTCCACCCAGTAATCTCTTGCGAGAGCAACTTCTTCAATTTCTTTGTATAAAGATTCAAAATCTGATAGTAATGATTGATATCCATCAGCATCTTTTGCCACTACTCTTTTAGAAAATTCTTTTTCAAATTCTCTTTTCTTAGCAATCGCATTCGCTTTTTTAATCCCTGTGTTTTCTCCTATCCATTTTTTCCAATAGTTAGCAACTCCAGCAAATTTAGAAGCATATTGAATTTTAATCGCTTGATCATTACGCATAAATCCATCTACAATTTCGATGGCGTTCGCACGGATCTCAATTTTCGCAGGATTTAATACATTTACTGTTTGGTCAATTGCTACTGCAGGTAAGTACTCATTTGTACGTCCTGGGAATCCAAAAATCAAACTAAAATCTCCTTCTTCTACTCCATCTAAAGAGATTGGTAAAAAGTGTTTAGGCGTATAAGGAATATTGTCTACAGAATAATCAGCAGGCTTATTGTCTTTATTAGCATAAATTCTGAATAAAGAAAAATCTCCAGTGTGACGAGGCCACATCCAGTTATCGGTATCTTTTCCATATTTCCCAATAGACGATGGTGGTGCTCCAACCAAACGAATATCTGTAAATACCTCTACGACAAATAATAAATATTGATTTCCTTTAAAGAAAGACTTCACATACGTAGTTTGCGCAGCTTCCTTTTGAGCATTTTTTTGAGCTTTCTCTATGTTTTGGCTCATCAAATCTCTTCTAGATTTAGCGTCCATCCCTTCCGTAACACCTGCAAAAACAGCTTCCGTCACATCATCAATACGATTGATAAATGTTACAGCCATTCCTTCGTTTGCTAACTCATCTCCCAACTCTTTTGCCCAAAAACCATCTTTTAAATAATCGTGCTCTACGCTAGAATGTTCTTGAATTCTATTGTATCCACAATGATGATTTGTTAATAACAAACCTGAGTTAGAAATAACTTCTGAGGTACATCCACCGTCAAAATGCGCAATGGCATCTTTTAAACTAGAGTTATTGACATCATAAATATCTTTTGCAGACATTTTCATTCCCATGTCTTGCATTTCAGATTCATTGAAGCCATCCAACAAGGAAGGGATCCACATCCCCCCATTATCCTGTGCTACTGCACCAAAGGCGATAAAAAAAACGAGTACTTTTAAAAATTTCATTTGTTTGATTTTAATGTTCTTAATAAGATATAAGCTATAAATTTCCTTTTAATTTTTGGGGCTAAAAATAGGCATATCTAAGTGTTTAAATTTGCTTGAACAAATATAGTTAACCAATGTCATTTTTTTCCTAGTAAAATCATAATTTTTGGTATTTTAGCGAAAACTAAACTCACTTATGGATAACGTCCCTTTTTTCACGCAAGACACTATGGTATTTGGATTATTAATGCTCTGTTTAGGAGCTGTATTCTATACCTCATCAAGTAACAATTCGTTTTGGAAAAAATTCTACAAATTTGTTCCTGCATTATTTATGGCCTATATGATCCCTGCTATATTTACCACTTTCGGAATTATAGCTCCGGAATGGGAAACCACCAATGCAGCAGGAGAAATTACCGAACATAAATCGAATATTTATTTTATCACCAGTCGGTTTTTATTACCCGCAGCCTTGGTTTTAATGACATTGAGCATCGATTTAAAAGCAGTTTTCGACTTAGGTTGGAAGGCATTGGCGATGTTTTTTGCTGGAACCGTCGGAATTATTATAGGTGGACCACTGGCTATTTTACTAATTTCCATGGTCTCTCCAGAAACTGTAGGAGGTATTGGACCTGACGCTGTTTGGCGTGGACTATCCACCTTGGCAGGAAGCTGGATTGGTGGAGGTGCAAACCAAACCGCCATGTTAGAAATATATGGATACAACCAAAAACTGTATGGAGGAATGGTATTTGTAGACATCGTAGTTGCCAATCTTTGGATGGCCATTGTACTTTTGGGTATCGGTAAAACAGAAAAAATAGACAAGTGGTTGGGTGCAGATAGCTCTGCTATTGAAGCCTTGAAGGCCAAAGTGTCTAAATTTAGTGAAAGTGTGACTCGTAACCCTTCATTAACGGACTATATGGTTATCTTAGCCATTGCATTTGGAACCGTAAGTATTTCACATTTTGGTGCTAATTTCCTAAGTGGTGTTTTCACTGATTTTGTAAACGGAATAGACAATGTTACTACAAAAAACATGTTTACTTTCTTGAGTTCTAAATTCTTTTGGATGATTAGTCTCGCTACAATTATTGCTGTAATATTGTCTTTTACCAAAGCAAAAAACTACGAAGGAGCAGGTGCTAGTAAATTAGGAAGTGTATTCATATATATATTAGTCGCTTCTATTGGAATGAAAATGGACTTGACCATGATCTTAGACAACGTAGGACTAATCGCAATTGGAGTTGTTTGGATGACCATCCACGCGGCCTTAATGATATTCGTTGCCAAATTAATAAAAGCTCCTTATTTCTTTTTAGCCGTAGGAAGCCAAGCAAATGTAGGAGGTGCTGCTTCTGCACCTATTGTAGCAGCTGCATTTCACCCGTCTTTAGCCACTGTAGGTGTGTTATTAGCCGTGTTTGGATACGCAGTAGGAACTGTTGCAGCCATAGGGTGTACCATGTTAATGCAAGTTGCTGCCCAATAAATTAACAAAAACAAATTATACATTTATAATCAAATTCAAATGAAAAAATTAAGTGCACTTGCTATCATCATGATCTTCTTAATTTCTTGTACTTCTAAACAAGGAAATATGACCGTAAAAGGGAATATAAAGGGACTAAAAAAGGGAACGGTTTATTTACAAAAAGTAAAAGATACCGCCTTAGTAATTGTAGATTCTGTAGTGATAGATGGAAATAGTGAATTTATACTAGTGGATGATATTATTAGCCCTGAAGTCTACTACCTTACATTGGATAAAAAATCGAATGAACACATTACCTTTTTTGGTGACAAGGGAGAAATCACCATTGATAGTAAATTGGAAAAACTAGTGTACTCTGCAAAAATAAAAGGGTCTAAAAACCAAACTTTGCTAGAAGAACACAATAAAATGATAAAAAAATTCAATGACAAGCAATTGGATTTAATCAAGGCGAATTTTGAAGCGCAACGCGACAAAGACATAGAAATGATTGAGGATATCCGTAAAAAAGAAAAAAACTTAGTCAAGAGAAAGTATTTATACACCGTGAATTTTGCAGTTACACACGCCAAGCATGAGATTGCTCCTTATTTAGCATTAACAGATTTGTACAATGCGAATGTGACACTACTTGATACGATAAACAATTCTTTATCTAAAAAAGTAAAAAATTCTAAATACGGTTTAGAATTACAAAAATTTATAGATACTATTAAGAAATCAGAAGTAATTAAATAGTTTTATATCTTTATAAAAAAGAGCCCATTTAACGAATTTAGAATTCGTTAAATGGGCTCTTTTTTTGATGCAAGACTGTTTGACACAGGAATCAGGACGAGCAACTTTATGAATACACACTAGTGCGGCTTGTTTCTATTTTGATGCAAGACTGTTTGACACAGGAATCAGGACGAGTACCTGTACGACAACCTTCGTAGCGGCATGTTTCCGCATTTTTGGAGTCCTGTTTCTTGACTCCTAATTCTTGTATCTATTTTGATACAGGACTATTTGATACAGGAGTCAGGACGAGCACCTGTACGGCAACCATCGTAGCGGTATGTTTCCGCATTTTTGGAGTCCTGTTTCTTGACTCTTGATTCTTATGTCTTTTCCCTCATTCCTGAAGTCCTATCTCCTGGTTCTTGATTCTTGTGTCTTTTTTATAGTTTTTTCTGTAACAATTTGTACTTTTAATGGACTTATAAACAAAACGAACCGCCGAAGTGGATAAAGACCTAGAAATAAAATTTGTAAAGGAGCTAGATAGCAACCAAAACATTGTGCATAAAATTTGTCGGATTTACACTTCCAACTCGCACGATCACAAAGATTTGTTTCAAGAGGTTACTATTCAATTATGGAAAGCATACCCCAAATTCAGAGGTGATTCTAAGTTTAGTACCTGGATGTATCGTATTGCATTAAATACGGCCATTACCTTGTACCGAAAATCAACTAGAAGAATTAAAACAAATGATTTAGATGCGATTCATTTTAAATTGAAAGATGAGGAACCAGAAGATGATGAACACCTAAAACAATTGTACAAAGCAATAAGATGGCTTACAGATATAGAGAAGGCCCTAATTTTCTTATATCTAGAAGACACTCCTTATAAAGATATTGCAACCACACTAGGAATAAGCGAGGGAAATGTTCGCGTAAAGCTAAACCGAACAAAAAATAAATTAAAACAACTTTTAAATCCCTAATGAAGATGGAACTAGACGGATTAAAAAACATTTGGAACAAACAAACGACAGGTGATAATGAAAAAATATCAACTGCAGAAATTTATAAAATGATACATGCTAAATCCTCCACTACGGTGAAATGGATTTTTATGATCAGTTTAATAGAATTAGGATTGGGTGTTATTACCGGAATACTATCCGCTTTTTTTGATAGTCATAAAGAGGGAATTACCCATTTAAAATCCATGGGAATATATGAATATCTAGAAATTATTTCTGTGATTATCACTGTCGTAATCCTAGGTTTTATTGGAGCATTCTTTTATCAATACAAAAAAATATCAGTTGCAGAAAACATAAGGGAATTAATCAACACAATCGTCAATACACGGAAGATTGTTCGCTATTATATTTTATTTAATTTAGGTACGTCAGGCATTATTTTTACAGTATCCATGTTGATAGGAATATCTCAAGGATACACAACTGCAATGCAACTAGATGGAATAGAGAACCCCCATATACCCTTAAAAATATGGATTTTATCTAGTATAATTGTAATTATTACAGTCTCTATTATCATCACTATAGTATGGTATATTTACAAATTAATCTACGGTAGACTCCTTAAAAAACTACATAAAAATCATCAAGAATTATTGGAATTGGAATAATACAACTCCAATTGATAAAACAAGAAGTATTAAAGAATACGCTGCCTAAAATCATCATTAGACAAAGACCATAGCTTCACTACTTGCTCAAAATTAAGACTTCCAGGAATGGTGGTATATTCTTTTTGAAAAGAAAAACCTACTTTCTCTAATGTCTTGTTTGGTGCTTTATTGAAGGCATAAGGTTCACAAATCACATTTTGTAAGTTCAAATCCTTAAAAAAATAAATCAATGATTTTTTCACAAATTGAACACCATAGCCTTTGTTTCGTTCCAAAGGCTTCCAAACATGTAAATGCATGTTTGCCTGCTTGCCATATAAAATAGTATTTACATTGCAGTGCCCTACCGGAGTACCTTCCAATAACCAAATGGTACAAAACGATTCCTTTTTAACATCTGGTAAAAGTATTTGCGACTCTAAAAAGGAAGTCATTACTTTTTCTGAAGGCACTTTTTCAATCAATGCTCCCATTTTTAACAATTGTTCTTTAGAGGCATTTTGCCAATAATTAACAATGTATGGTACATCTGCCCTGGTCATTCTTCGAACTGATAAGTGTTTGGACATTGGGATTAGTTGTTGGTTATTGGATAATATAATTTTATTCCATATCGTCACATCGAGTGATTACGACGATAGGAGTAATTGTATCGAGATGTTTATGTGTAATTATACTTACTAGGACTTCTCTATACAATTTCCCTAAAATGCTCTGGCATTTTTGGAAAACCACTCGAAGTGACGTCCTATTTATAAATTTTAAATAAAATCATCTAAAACTATTCGAATTGACGAGAATATCATCAGTATTATCACTTGTTTCCTAAGTCTCAAATTGACGCTAAAAAGCGTTAATATTGTCACTAGTTTTATAAACTAAAATCTAGAATTAACAAATAAAGGATAGTCAAATTTTCAACATATAAAAAAACATGAATCGATCTTTCTCCCTAATCTCTTCGCTATATTCTGTTGCTCTACTCTATTTCCCCTACCCCTTCACACGAACACTCCATTCAAACTCATAGGCAGAAACTTGTACTCCATCAGAATTTTTACCAATAGAGGTCAATATAATTTTTTGTCCTTCCCCTGTTTCAATCGTACGCTTAATAGCCGCATCAATTTCTTGTCCATTATCACAAACAAAGGTTATTCTACCTGTTGCTTTCTTTGTGAAGTTCCCATTGTGATTGGTCACTAACATGGAAATTTTCCGGCCACTTTCGTTGATTTTTTTTATCACTAATGCTCCCGTTGTCAATTCCGCTGCCATAGATTGCACGGCAAAATACATAGAGTTAAAAGGATTTTGGTTCGCCCACCTATATTTAACAGTAACCACGGAACTGGTATCATTAATTTCTTTCAATCGAACGCCTGTAAAAAAAGCCGATGGCATTTTAAACATAAAAAACCAATTCATCTTTCTCGGTGTAACTTCCATAGTATCTATTTTTATTAAAGACTACAAGATAGACAAATATTCCACAGAAAAAAACGGTGCTCAAATGTTAAAGTTTGTTAATTCCAGTACTATGTTTTGCATAATACTATTTAAAAGCTATATATTTGCAATAGATACTACTAAAACCAATTAATTATGATCTCACAAAACGATAGAAATTACAGTACACTCACTCATTTATCCGGGTTTTCAGGTTATTTTTTTCCATTTGGAAACATCATAGCTCCTTTAATAATGTGGTCTATAAAAAAAGAGGAGAGTACATTTATAGACGCTCATGGAAAATCAGCTGTTAATTTTCAGTTGAGTATCTTATTCTATGGATTTATGTTAGCCCTATTAATTATCCCGATTACAATTTTCACATTAGGACTCGGATTAATTGCGATAGGATTGGCATGCCTTCCCTACATCATTTTAAAATTTATTGTCATTATTACCGCTAGTATACGCGCAAACAATGGCGAAACATATGAATACCCATTTACAATTGAATTTATCAAGTAAGCTAAGGGCACTAAAATCATTCACAAATGAAGATAGAAAACACAAAAGCGCAAATGCGTAAAGGGGTTTTAGAATATTGCATCCTCTCTATATTACAACATGGAGATGCCTATACTTCGGAAATTCTTTCACAGTTAAAAGACGCCAAACTAATTGTAGTAGAAGGTACTATTTACCCCCTATTGACTCGGTTAAAAAATGCTGGTTTATTAAGTTATCGATGGGAAGAATCCACTTCTGGTCCCCCCAGAAAATACTACGCACTTACAGAGAGTGGTATTTTATTTTTAAACGAATTAAACAACACATGGAGTAATCTAGTCGGCTCTGTAAATGCCGTAATCTCCAAAAAACCAACAAACGATGAACAAGACAATTAATATCAATTTAGGTAGTATCTTTTTTCATATTGATGAGAGTGCTTATCAGAAATTAAAACAATACCTCGATGCTATTCGAAGGTCTCTAAGTGATGATCCCCAAGGGAAAGACGAAATTATCGCTGATATAGAATCTCGTATTGCCGAATTATTATCGGAGCGCGTTAAAAATGAGCGCCAAGTAATTAATGAAACAGACATCGAAGAAATCACCAAAATAATGGGACAACCTGAAGATTATGCAGGTAGTGAAGAAATTTTTGAAGAACAGCCCCACAGTAGCAAACGTAAGTCTAACAAAAAACTTTTTAGAGACGGGGATGATAAATTCTTAGGAGGAGTTAGTTCTGGCTTGGCACATTATGTAGGAATGGACACCTTTTGGATGCGAGTAATATGGATTGCATTGACGCCATTTACAAGCGGAATGACCTTGTTGTTATATCCTTTTTTGTGGATACTACTACCCATAGCAGAAACAACTGCCGAAAAATTACAGATGAAAGGAGAGGACGTTAACATCAGTAATATTGAGAAAAAAATTAGAGAAGAATTTGCTGATATTTCTGAACATGTAAAAGAAGGTGCCAGTGAATTTTCAGAGAAAGTAAAAAACGCCGACTATAAGAAATATGAAAGTCAAGCAAAATCTGGCTTACAGGATATTATAGCAACACTAGGGAAAATATTCTCTGCTATATTTAAATTTTTAGGAAAGTTTATTGGAGCTCTATTAATATTTATTGCAGCAGCGACATTAATAGGATTAGTCATCGCTGGTTTTTCTTGGGGAAGTTTTGAGATATTAGGCTTTGGTGGGGATATGATTAATTTCCCTCCGTTTATTTATGGTTCTATGATCCCTTTCTGGTTATTAGGTATCTTTTTCTTTATCGCAGTTGCGCTGCCATTTGTCGTGTTATTTATTCTGGGCTTACGTATTTTATCTAGTAACGTAAAATCCCTCAGCACTACCACTAAACTATCGATGCTAGGAATATGGATAGTCGCCATCTTAGGCTTGTCCTTTACAGGTATCGAATTTACAGCACAAAGAGCACATACAGGATCGGACATTATAAAACAAGACTTATCTGTAGCACAGCAGGAGACTTTTACAATTAAAATGTTAGAAAACGAAGCGCTCTCAAATAAAATGAGATTACGGTATAGCGAAGGGTATGAAACTGTATTTGATGGAGATCAAAAAAAGTTACTTTCCAACCGTATTAGATTTAACATTAAACATACGGAAGGAAATGTTGCCAAAATAAAAATTAGAAAAAGTGCCGAAGCATCTTCTAGATTACTTGCCAATAATTTAGCTGAATCTATCACATATCATTTTGACTTAACAGAAAATAATTTAATATTAGACGGATATTTTTTAACTTCAATCAAAAACATATATAGAGAACAATACATAGATGTTATCGTTTATATACCTGAAGGAACTATACTTTACTTAGACGCAAGCACTTATAGTTTTTTAGATGACGTTAAAAATTTTCAAAAAGTTAAGGATAGAGATATGCCAAAACATTTATACAAAATGACCAACGAAAGTTTGTACTGCTTGGATTGTGATGAAAATGATTTTGGTTATAACTATGACCCTAACAAAGATAATTTCAACTTACAGATTGACGAAAACGGTATCATCATAAAATTATCAAACAACGCAGATAGTACTGCCATAAAAATAAATAAAACTGGTATTACAATAGACTAGTTACAGTTGAAGGGTGGAAATTAACACTTCGGTATTGAAAATTTTTAAACACACCTTTACAAACATATATTTACATCAACATTTAAGAACATATACTACTGGCCTACATCGACTAACCATTCTTTTAATCCAGTATGTTCTTAATAAAATCATCAAACATTATGAAAGCATTTACAAAAATATTGGCATTAAGCATCCTGTTTTTCAGTACTACTTCTTGTTTTATTGATAATTTTACGGGAATTAAAGGAAATGGAAATGTCATTTCTGAAAACAGAAAAATTGATTCCGATTTTGACGCCATTAAAGTAAGCCAAGGGATCGAGTTAATACTCACCCAAAGCGAGGAATTTTCATTAACCGTAGCCGCCGATGAAAACATTATGGATTTATTAAAAACGGATGTTAAAGGAAATACCTTACATATTTCATTTGAAAAAAATGTATACCGTGCTAGCTCTAGAAAAGTATATCTAAGTACTGAAACAGTAAGTTCTTTGACCACCTCTAGTGGAGCAAATATTGTTTCTGAAAACACTATAAAATCAGAAAATTTAGACTTAGATGCTAGTAGTGGTAGTTCTATTAATATTAAAATAAGAGCACAATTTGTACAATGCGAAACCTCAAGTGGCGCAACAATGAATGTTTATGGAACTACAAAATCTTCTAAATTTAGAGCGAGTAGTGGGAGTACTATTCATGCTGACACATTAAAGTCTGAAAATACCACTGCAAAAGTATCAAGTGGCGCCAATATAGATGTGTATGCATCTGAATCATTAACTGCAAAAGCAAGTAGTGGTGGCGACATTGATTATGCAGGAAACCCAAAAGCAATAGATAAGGATACTTCCTCTGGAGGATCTGTATCTGCAATTTAATGCTTTTTTTATCACTTTTCTATTGCCAAGTTCTATCAGGACTTGGCTTTTTTAATGTGGTAAAAATACCTGTTGTTTTAGCTGCTATATTAGCTGCTATTTTAGCTGTTTTTTTGAGAGCTTGTTTTGGTAAGCTTCTTTCATTAAGTCCCCCAAGGATTTATTCTCCAAAACCTCTAAAGTTCTGTCCCTTACTTCTATCATTAAATTATTGAGGCAACAAATCGTTTCATCCATACAATCTTCACACTTTTCATAGTAGTTAAGACTTGCGCAAGGCAACATGGCGATAGGGCCTTCCAAAATTCTAATGATGGATGCGACAGAAACATCGTCAGGGTTTTTTATGAAATAATAACCTCCTCCTTTGCCTTTTTTGGAAGATAAAAATCCTGCCTTTTTTAAACTCAAAAGAATGCTTTCTAAAAATTTCAAAGAAATATTTTCTGCTTCAGAAATTTCTGAAATAGATACAGGAACCGTCTTGTCCATTTTGGCCAAGTAAGTAAGTGCCTTTAGTCCGTATTTTGTTTTTTTAGAAAGCATCGTTTAAAATTATAATTAATTATTACTGCCTCGGTAAAAATACTTCCGCCATCATACAACGTGCAGATCCACCTCCACAGGCTTCAATCACATCTAAAGAACTAGATACAATACGACAGTGCTTTTGCAACATTATAATCTGGTGTGCCGTTAAACTAGTATAAGCAGCAGTTGACATTATTAATAATGCTTCTCCGTCTTTCCCTTGTACTTGTAACATGTTACCTGCAAAACTATTTACTTGATCTTCAGAAATTACAATCAATTCCTTTCCATCTTCTTTCAAATGCATCTTTACCATTTTGCGTTCCTTTTTGTCATCGATACTATCTAGACAAATAACTGCAAATTTTTCTCCTAAACACATCATTACGTTGGTATGGTAAATAGGCAAACGCTTTTCTTCAACCGTCTGATATGACTCAAATGGTACTGGAGTAAATTCGAAATCTTCACAAAACTCTATAAACAACTCCTCGTCTGCACGTGGAGAAATAGCACAATATGCTTTTCTATTAATACGGTCCAACAATAAGCTTCCTGTTCCTTCCAAAAACACTTTTTCGTCTTCTGCTGAAGTATAGTCGATTACATTCTCTATTACAAATCCTTTTTCTTCTAGGACTTCCAATACATCTTCTCTACGTTCTAACCTTCTGTTTTCTGCAAACATAGGGTATAAACCAACGGTTCCGTTTTCGTGAAACGAAATCCAATTATTAGGAAAAATAGAATCTGGAGTGTCTGGGTTTTCTGTGTCATCAATTACGATAACCTCTACTCCTTCCGCTCTTAAAACTGCGACAAAAGCATCAAACTCCGCCAAAGCCTTTTCCTGAATGGTATCCGAAGACACATTATCTAACACTTTTTGATAATAATTATTTACAGCCGTTTGTTCGTTCATTCTGAATGACACTGGGCGAATCATTACAATAGTATTGGTAGTTTGGTTCATCTAAGAAATATTATAAATTATAGGGTACAAAAATACTAAAAACAAAATGAGTTCTTCTCTTAATCGTTTTTTTCTATGAAAATAGTTTTCAATAGCATCCGAATCATTTTTATTGAAAATAAAAATATACTTGTTATATTTGTTATTCCATAAAATATAATGATACAAAAAGTTTTTAAAAATATCCGGATGTTTTTTCTTGTAGTAGTCGCATGTTCTTGTACTGTAGAAACTTCTCGTAATTTAACCATTGCTACGGCTTCCAATATGAAAACAACAATGGTTGCTTTACAAAAAGAATATCAGAAACAGACTGGAACAAGCATTGACTTAGTCGTAGCATCGTCAGGAAAATTAACCGCTCAAATTAGAGCTGGCGCTCCTTTTGATATTTTTGTGTCAGCGGACCTGAAATACCCAGAATCATTGTTCACCGATGGAATTACAATTTCAAAACCAGAAATATATGCCTACGGAACCCTTATTTTATGGACTTGTAAGGAGGGATTAACACCTGAAATCACTACATTATCTCTTCCCTACACAACTCATATTGGCATCGCGAATCCCAAAACAGCCCCTTATGGAAAGGCCGCAATCAAAGTCCTAGAATACTATCATTTAAAAAACAAGTTAGATGAGAAACTCGTATATGGCGAAAGTGTTTCTCAAACCAATCAATTTATTCAAACCCAACACGTGGATCTTGGGTTTACCTCCAAATCGGTATTGTTTTCACCTTATTTAACAAGAAAAGGATCTTGGAGCGCAATAGACAGGGCGAGCTACCCTCCTATCAAACAAGGCATCGTTTTATTAAAAAATGGAAAAGAAAAAAGTGCCAGGAAGTTTTATCATTTTTTAACCTCTGATAAAGGACAACTAATTTTAGAAAATTATGGATACCTTATCCAAAATCTACACAAGGATGAATAAAATTAAAGGAGAAATAATAGCTATAAAATCTAGTGGGAGTGTAAGCATTGTAAAAATTAATGTAAACAACCATATAATTAGTAGTATCTTACTTGAAAACAAAGGGGATTCATTTATAAAAATAGCAGCCCATGTGTCGGTCCTATTTAAAGAAACAGCCGTTGTCATTGCTAAAGGAACCGTTGCGAACATAAGTCTTCAAAATAAATTTTCTGGGCCCATTATCAGTCTAGAAAAAGGAGCTATATTAAGTATCTTAACAATACACACTGCTCTAGGAAACATCTCCTCTATGATTACTACAAATGCCGTGGAACAGTTAAAACTTTCCTTAAACGATACAGTAACTGCCATGATAAAATCTAATGAAATAATGTTAGCTGTATGATAGACTGGTCTCCCTTATTGATTACATTTAAACTTGCGTTTATAACCACCATTTGTCTTATTATTTTAGGGATCCCTCTCGCCTACTGGTTAGCGTACACAAAAAACAAACTAAAAGCTATTATAGAAACATTGGTAAGTATGCCATTGGTATTACCTCCTACCGTACTTGGATTTTACTTTTTAATAGCCTTTAGCCCACAAAATGCCTTCGGAAATTGGCTAGACACTTACTGGGGGATTCATCTAATATTTTCCTTTGAAGGTTTAATTATAGGTTCTATTATTTATAGTTTACCATTTATGGTCCATCCTATTCAGGCAGGTTTTTCAAGTGTTCCAAAAAACTTATTGGAAGCTTCACAGCTACTAGGGAAATCTAAATTTACGACCTTAACAAGCGTCTTACTTCCCAGTATTAAATCCTCATTAATTACAGGAATCGTATTATCGTTTGCCCATACAATTGGTGAATTTGGACTTGTTTTAATGATTGGAGGAAACATACCTAATAAAACAAAGGTAGCCTCCATAGCCATCTATGAGGAGGTAGAATCTTTAAATTATGCCGCGGCTAATTCTTATTCCTTAATTTTGTTTACCATCACTTTTATCATTTTATTAATGGTATACTTACTCAATAATAAATCTATTAAAAACATTTTTTAATGATTCATTTAAACATAGAAAAAAACTTACATACCGCGGAAGGAGATATGAATCTCTGCATTGATATTTCCATTAAGAAAGGGGAATTCACAACACTTTATGGGGCTTCTGGTGCTGGAAAAACATCCATCTTAAGAATGATTACTGGCCTATTAAAGGCAGATAAAGGAACTATAACAGTAGATGGAACTCTCTGGAATGATGTACGTTATAAAATATTCCGTAAACCAGGAGCAAGAAATTTAGGCGTTGTGTTTCAAGACTATGCTTTGTTCCCTACGATGAGCGTAAGAGAAAATCTAGAATTCGCTTTAAACAAAGGGCAATCTCCTGTTATTATAGATGAATTAATCCAGATGGTAGCCCTCGATAAATTACAACACAGAAAACCTGACTCCCTTTCCGGAGGGCAGCAACAACGGGTAGCATTGGCAAGGGCATTGGTTAAAAAACCAAGTATTTTATTGCTAGATGAACCATTCTCGGCAGTAGATTTGGCCATGCGTAAAAAGTTACAAGATTATATTCTATTGTTACATAAACGATATGAATTAACCACCATCATGATCAGTCATGATATCGGAGAAATTATAAAGATGTCCGATAACGTATATGTCTTAGAAAAAGGAGTGATTGTAAAACAGGGAACACCAATGGCTGTATTTACGCATCAAAATATAAGTGGAAAATTCCAATTTACAGGAGAAATAATAAAAATAGAAAAGGAAGATATCATTTATGTCATAACACTTCTGATAGGGAATAATATTGTAAAAACAGTAATGATGCCTTCAGAAATTGATATTTTCTCAATAGGAGACAAAGTAATGGTTGTTTCAAAAGCATTCAATCCTTTGATTCAGAAAATCATATAATACATACTATAAAAAAAAGGATTAGCCAGCTTTAATTCTCATTATACCCAATTATATAATGGCAATTTTCTGCGATGCTAACCCTAGATATTGTATTTTATTATCCTCGTATTAGAGGTAATGTAGAACAACGAAGTAAGCCTTCTTGTTTTGCGATTTCTGCATAAGGAACTTCCTCTACTGTAATTCCTTTACTACGTAACCAGGTATTAAGACGGGTAAAATTCTTTTCCGAAACCACCACATCAGGTGCAATAGAAAACACATTGGAATTCATATTATACATTTCATCCCTGGTAATTTCAAATACATTGTCTTGACCAAATAAATCAATTAAAAACTGATATTGCTCCTCTAGTAAAAACCCACCTTTATAAATAATAGCTTTATCAGTTCCTACAGGTTGGAAACAACAATCTAGATGTAAAGCGTTGTCTCTGGGTTCCGTATTGGACTTTTTTAATTCAAAGGAGACCACTTTTTTATTTGGAAACATGGCAGTTAGATAATCGACAGCCTGTTTATTGGTTCTTGCCGTAATAAAATCCGGATAATCTTTCCCTGTATACGTACCTATAAATAAATAATCATTCCAGGGCATAACATCACCACCTTCTACATGTACGTCGTCTGGTAAGTTAATTATTTTTGTAGGACAGATCATATCTATCACATGTTGAATAGCATCTATTTCCTTTTCTCTATCCGGTAGAATATTAGATTTAATAAAATAATCATCAATGACAAAGGCGATATCTCTTGCGAAAATTTGATTGTAATTTTCGATTTCTTTGGGTCTAAACACCGTAATATCGTATTTTTCAAAAACTGCAGCAACAGCTGCCATTTCATCTATCATCGCTGACTCTACAGGGTAGGTTCCCGCTTTTACATGCTCCTTAGATTTAGGATCATAACAATCCTCCAATTGGGGAGTGGGTCCATTATTTCTGGCGCTTCCTAAAACTACCGCTTTTAATTGGGCTGTTTCATTTAGTACGTTTAATTCCATCATTATTATTAGAGTTGTATGACCAAAAATAAGAAAACCTCATATTTCTATGAGGTTTTTATCTAAGTATTTTTTAAAATAATTATCTTTCCGAGTATTCTTTAAATGCACGAAGTGGTTCACCTACATACAATTGACGTGGGCGGCCAATAGGCTCGTGGTTTTCTCTCATTTCTTTCCATTGAGCAATCCATCCTGGTAAACGTCCGATAGCGAACATAACAGTAAACATTTCTACTGGTATTCCCAATGCACGGTATATAATTCCCGAATAAAAATCTACATTAGGGAATAATTTACGTTTGATAAAATATTCATCCTTTAAAGCCACTTGCTCTAAATGTTTTGCTATTTCTAATACGGGATCATTCAAATCTAAATCTTCGAATAACTCATCACAAGCTTCCTTGATAATACGCGCTCTAGGATCGAAATTTTTATAAACACGATGTCCGAACCCCATTAAACGGAAAGGATCGTTTTTATCTTTTGCACGGGCGATAAACTTTTCAACACCACCTCCATCTTCTTTTATAGCTTCCAGCATTTCTAATACTGCCTGATTGGCTCCTCCATGTAATTCTCCCCATAAGGCAGAAACTCCAGTGGCTACAGAAGCAAATAATCCTACATGCGATGATCCAGAAATACGTACCGTAGACGTAGAACAGTTTTGTTCGTGGTCTTCGTGTAAAATTAACAATTCGTCCATTGCCTTTACAGCAATAGGATTCATCTTATATTCTTCTGTTGGTAGTTTAAACAACATTTGCATGATGTTAGAGATATAATCCAACGAGTTATCTGCATAGTTCAAAGGCAATCCTTTATTTCTACGATGTGACCAAGCAGCCAAAACTGGAAATTTAGCCAATAAAATAACGATTGCTTTATACATTTCATCTTCAGTACCAACGTATACCGATTTAGGATTAAATGCTGTTAATGCACTTGTAAGTGCAGAAACCATTCCCATAGGGTGGGCATTTTTAGGGAAACCATTCACGATTTCCTTCATTTCCTCGTTTACCAATGATTCCTTTTTTACATCATTATCAAATTTCGCAAATTCTTCTTTCGTTGGTAACTCTCCAAAAATAATTAAATAAGCTACTTCTAAAAAACTAGCCTTTTTAGTCAATTCTTCAATAGCATATCCTCTATGTCTTAAGATTCCTTTTTCGCCATCTAAAAAGGTGATCGTACTAGAACAAGATCCTGTATTTTTAAATCCTGGATCTAACGTAATTACACCTCCTGTAACAGTTCTAAGAGCTTTAACATCTATCGCAACTTCATTTTCCGTTCCTCTAATAATTGGAAATTCATACTTCTTACCATCTATTTCTAAAATCGCTTTATCTGACATAGTTTACCTTTCTATTTGAAAATTAATATTGTTAAGTGTTCTTGCTAGCGAATTTAGTGTTTTTTATGCGATATAAATACAAATTTAGTAGCTCTTTTGCTAATTACATACAGATAGTTGTAAACAAGAAAAAGCCGAGTTTCCTCGGCTTTTATATTATGATCAGTAAAATTAGATATTACTTAATTTTAAAGGCATTATTTTGTGGATAATACGCTACGTCACCTAATTCTTCTTCAATTCTCAATAATTGATTGTACTTAGACATACGATCAGAACGAGATAAAGAACCTGTCTTAATTTGACCTGTGTTCAATGCAACTGCTAAATCAGCAATAGTATTGTCTTCAGTTTCTCCAGAACGGTGAGACATTACAGAAGTATATCCAGCGTTGTGCGCCATGTTTACTGCAGCAATTGTTTCAGTTAAAGTTCCAATTTGGTTTACTTTAATTAAAATAGAGTTTGCAATATCATTTTTGATTCCTCTAGATAAACGCTCTACGTTAGTCACAAATAAATCATCTCCTACTAATTGAACAGTATCACCTGTTTTTTCAGTTAAGTATTTCCATCCATCCCAGTCATTTTCATCCATACCGTCTTCGATAGAGATAATTGGGTATTTAGCAGCTAATTCAGTTAAGTAATCCGCTTGCTCTTCAGAACTTCTAATCACACCAGATTCACCTTCGAATTTCGTGTAATCGTATTTTCCATCTACAAAGAATTCAGCAGCTGCACAATCTAAGGCTAACATTACTTCATCTCCAGCTTTGTATCCTGCATTTTCAATTGCAAGTAATACAGTTTCGATAGCATCTTCTGTACCATCAAACTTAGGTGCAAATCCACCTTCATCACCAACAGCAGTACTTAAACCACGGTCATGTAAAATAGTCTTAAGGTTATGGAAAATTTCAGTTCCCATTTTTAATGCATGTGAAAAGCTTTTCGCTTTTACAGGCATAATCATAAATTCTTGGAATGCAATAGGTGCATCAGAGTGAGAACCACCATTAATGATGTTCATCATTGGTACAGGCAACGTATTAGCGCTTACCCCACCGATATAACGGTATAAAGGAACGTTTAATTCGTTTGCTGCAGCTTTAGCTACTGCTAAAGAAACACCTAAAATAGCATTAGCTCCTAATTTAGATTTGTTTGGAGTTCCGTCCAATTTAATCATCAATTGGTCAATCGCATTTTGTTCAAAAACAGAAACACCTAATAATTCATTAGCAATGATTTCGTTTACATTTTTAACTGCGTTAAAAACACCTTTACCCATAAAGTCTGAACCACCATCACGTAATTCAACAGCTTCGTGCTCTCCAGTAGAAGCTCCAGAAGGAACTGCTGCTCTTCCCATTACTCCGTTTTCTGTAACTACATCAACTTCAACTGTTGGGTTACCTCTTGAATCAAATATTTGTCTCGCGTGTACTCCTAATATAATACTCATATCTATACTCTTTTTATGATAATTTCGTTCCTCAAAGATACAAAAAATCCACACCTTTAAGCGCTTAGAAAACTTAGTTTGTACTACAACGTTTTCGATAGCAAAATAAAAAAAACAGCCATATAAAATAGCTGTTTCTTAAAATTTATATTATTATTTTTTAATGTTTTCAATAAATTGATCAAACAAATAAGCAGAATCATGTGGACCAGGACTCGCTTCTGGATGGTATTGTACTGAGAAACAATTTTTATTTTTCATACGCATACCTGCCAAGGTATCATCATTCAAATGTACATGTGTCATTTCAAACTCTGGATGTGCTTCTACCTCTTTTCTATCCACTACAAAACCGTGGTTTTGGGAAGTCACTTCACCTTTTCCACTAATGATGTTTTTTACAGGATGATTAATACCTCTATGCCCATTGTGCATTTTATAGGTTTTAATTCCGTTTGCCAATGCTATTACTTGATGTCCTAAACAGATTCCAAATAATGGTAAATCATTCGCAATAATATTTTTTGCTACTTCTTGTGCTTCTTTTAATGGTGATGGATCACCAGGCCCATTAGATAGGAAATAACCATCAGGATTAAAGGCTTTCATTTCTTCGAATGTAGCATTGTATGGAAACACTTTAATATAACACCCACGTTTTGCGAGGTTATTCAAAATATTTTTTTTAATTCCCAAATCTAAGGCCGCAATTTTTATAGGAGCATCTTCTTCTCCAAAAAAGTAGGATTCCTTAGTGGAAACTTTAGAGGCCAATTCTAGACCATTCATTGCAGGAATATCTTTTAAGATTTCCTTTAAATCTTCTACATTCGTATTTGTAGAAATCACAGCGTTCATCGCTCCTTTATCTCTAATATAACGAACTACCGCTCTTGTATCTATATCGGAAATAGCCATTAGCTTATTATTTTCGAAATAATTTAACAAAGATCCAGAGGAATCTACACGTGAATCGGTAAAGCTAAAATTCTTACAAACTAAACCAGAAATTTTAATACTATCAGATTCTACTTCTGAAGCATTCACACCATAATTTCCAATATGAGCATTGGTCGTTAGCATCATTTGACCAAAATAAGAAGGATCTGTAAAGATCTCTTGATATCCTGTCATCCCTGTGTTATAACAGATTTCACCATAGGCCGTACCTTCTATTCCAATAGATTTCCCTTCAAATACGGTACCATCTGCTAATAGAAGAATGGCTTTTTTGTGTTTTGTATATCCCATTTATACTAGATTTTATTCATTTAACTGGTTTGCAAATATAAAAAAAAGGATAAACAAAAATGTTTATCCTTTTAAATATTATACTAGACTTATCATTACTCTTCAGAAGATTCGTCTTTAGTATCAACAACTGTATCAGTAGACTCAGCTTTTTTGCTACGCCCTCTACGAGTTGTTTTTTTCTTCTTTTTACCGTTTGGATTGTACACCTCGTTGTAATCAACTAATTCAACCATTGCCATAGAAGCATTATCTCCTTGACGATTTCCTAATTTGATAATACGAATGTAACCACCTGGACGGTCACCTACTTTTACTGAAATTTCTTTAAAAAGTTCAGTAACAGCATATTTATCTCTTAAATAACTAAATACAATTCTACGGTTATGCGTAGTATCATCTTTAGATTTAGTGATTAAAGGCTCTGCAAACATACGTAATGCTTTTGCCTTTGCTACTGTTGTATTAATACGTTTGTGCTCAATTAGGGAACAAGCCATATTAGCTAACATAGCTTTTCTATGGGCTGTTTTTCTT